>CAYQYP010000389.1:0-5649 GCA_964421755.1 uncultured Acidobacteriota bacterium | reverse complement strand
CAGCGCTCTTTTAAAGGTATTCGGCCGGGCGGGGGTAGGAGTCTTTGCCGCGCCCTCGGTGGTCGAGCAGGACCTGCTGGTGGAATACGGGTTGCGGGTAATCGGCCGCGTCGAACGCATCCGCGAGCGGTTCTACGCCCTAACCACCGACCGCCGCCTGAAGAACCCGGCAGTTGCGGTAATGCTCGAAGCGGCTCGGGCGAGCGTCTCGTCGGTTTGACTTAGCACGGTTGGCAGTTGGTACGCCGAGACGATTCACCACAGGCGGCTGGTGGATCTGGAGTCCACGTATGGACCACGCGAAGCCATCCGACAGTCGTTCCTGGCGTTTGCCGAGAAGATGTCGGAGGGAGGGAATTGTGGATGTTTCTTAACGAATACTGCCTTGGATGGCTGATGAACCCCACGCTGCGCATACTTCGAAACATTGCACCGGCTCTGGACCGAGCGGGAAGCGGGGCCTGGGCGGACATGTGGCGCGTGGCGCCCCCGCTGGCGGCCCTCGCCCTCGCAATGGCCCGAGGCTCGGTAGATACTAGGATGAGGCCGTCGAATGACCAGAGTTTGTTGACCTTGTTTGGATCTTGACGTCCCAGGTTCTGCTGAGGAGATTTGTTGCCTTGCCCCACTGGTCATACCCTCAAGTTGCCTTGAGCAAACTCTGACGTCTAATTGAGGGAACGGAGGAAGCCGGGTGCCGGTAGACGAAACAGTCACTATTGACACTTCACCCACGCTCCTGTCCCGTCTCCGCGCACGGGACGAAACTGCCTTTCGCGACCTCGTCAAGTCCTATCACCCGGGCCTCCTGGGGCTTGCCAGGACTTTTGTCCGGAACCAGGCGACCGCCGAGGAGGTTGTCCAGGAGACGTGGGTCGCGGTACTCCAAGGACTGGATCGGTTTGAGGGCCGCTCTTCTCTGAAATCCTGGATATTCAGCATACTGATTAACCGTGCCCGGACTCGCGCCGTTCGTGATGGGCGAATCGTCCTGTTCTCCGATATGGAGGCCGACAGCGAAGACTCGGGTCCGGCGGTTGATCCTTCTCGATTCAAACCTTCCGGTTTCTGGGACCAGCCGCCTCGACCCTGGGACGACGTGACTCCCGAGCGACTCCTCCACTCGGCCGAGATAGCGGGGCACGTGCGTCGGGCGCTCGAGGAACTCCCGGACTCTCAGAGGGCGGTTGTCATCATGCGCGACGTTGTCGGGCACTCTTCTGAAGACACGTGTAATATTTTGGGCATTTCGGAGACTAATCAGCGAGTCCTTTTACACCGCGGCCGTTCCAAGATCAGGACGCGACTGGAAGAGTGGATGAGCCGGTAGGAATGATAAGTAATGCTGACGTGCAGGGAACTGACTGAACTGATCACGAATTACATGGAGGGCCGGCTGAGCTTCCGCGAGCGACTGCGCGTCCAGATGCACCTCGGAATGTGCCGCCACTGCCGCCGCTACCTGCAGCAAATGAAATCCACCGTCCGCCTTCTTGGGTCCTTGCCCGTCGGTGCCCTGCCTCCGGAGATGGAGTCCGAGTTGATGCGCCGATTTGCGGACTGGAAAGGGAAACCTGGCCGCGGGTAGTCGATCGCCCCCGATCGATCTTCGCAAAGGCACCTGAGAAGAACCTCTTGATGGACGAGAATGACACGGGACGGGCGCTGTTTCCTATCGCGGCGGTCGGCCTTTCGATGGTGGCGCTTATCACCGCCAAGACGGGACGCGACGCGGTCTTTCTTTCCTGCGAAGGGCGAGATCGAATGGAGCCGCGCACGAAAGCGAACGGCAGTGAGCGAGAGTAAGCGGACCACCAGTCATTCGCTAAGTCGAGACATTTAAACACGAAGCAGTGGAGCGAGTCAGGTGGTCCGCTTACTCTCGCTCACTGCCGTTCGCTTTCGTGCGCGGCTCCATTCGATCTCGCATCCACGCGAGGCCCGCCCAGTCCCAATAGGCTGTTCACAGACACGTAAACATTTTCAACATGCTCGCTGCGTCGCGGCTCCGAAAAGGCTACGCTACAAGAAAACCGCCTGCTCACTGGGGAAAACGAAGGTGAAGCGGTGGCCTACCGATCCGACCCCACCTTGTGCCTGGCCCCGAGGCGGCGGCGGATTTCACTCAGGCGGTAAGCAAGGTCGACCGTCGTCTCGACGGCCTTTGAGCGGAGCCAATGCCTGTTCGAGTGAAAATGCTTCCGGTAAAAAAGCTTCATCGCGTTGAAGAAGTGATAGTTGGCGAGATCTGCGTTTTGCCTGGAACTCTGTCGCTTGTGGTGTGTGACGCGAGCATCCGCGAAATAGAAGATCCTCCAGCCGGCCTTCGCTGCCCGGAAGCAGAAGTCGAGATCCTCGCCGTAGAGGAAGAACTGTTCGTCCAAGCCCCCTGTCTGCTCAAGCACCGCCGCACGGAACATCATGAATGAGCCGGAGACTGCCTCAACTTCATGGGTGAGCCGATCGTCCAGATAGGTGAAGTTATACCGGCCGAATCGCCGGCTGCGGGGGAAGAGGCGGCTGAATCCGAGGAAACGGAAGAGGGCAACAGATGCTGTAGGAATGCTTCTCCTGCACGCGAGTTGCAGGGATCCGTCGGGATTCTCGACCCGGCAACCCACGATCCCGCATCGGCTCTCCCGCTCGAGAAACTTTAGGCAAGCGGCAATGGCGCCGCTGCCAACGATGCAGTCCGGGTTCAGAAGGAGGTAAAAATCTGCTGGATGCGCGCGCAAACCGATATTGCAGGCGGTTGAAAAGCCCAGATTGCTTTCGTTCACGATCACGTGGAGTTCCGGATGAACCTGCACAAGGAGGGGGACGTCCAAATCGGTCGATGCGTTATCGACCACCACGACTTCCAGCGGCGTGTCCGCTCGCTCCGCCTCCACGGCCCGGAGACAGTCGTCGAGGAAGTCCCTGGAATTGTAGCTGACGACAACGACTGTGAGCCTGCTCAAGGGGCGACGACCGCCTTTCGACGAAACTTCAGCCAGTTGCGGTCGAGGAGGGGTCGAAACTCGGCGGGGCTGAGGAGCCGCCCGGACTGTATCTGACGACGTTTCCGAAGTACGCTCTCGATGTTTCGCAAAAACGAAACCTTCGCACGGAGGAACGCAGCACCCCTCCCTTTGAGCGTGAAAAAGACGAGAGACATGGCATCGAAGAGTAGCCGCTCGGGAAGGAATCTCACGAGCATCCACCCCGGCATGTTCTTCCAGAACAGGTACTCCGAGTTGCGATGACCGTAGAAGACGTAATTGGAGCTGAAGGTGCGGATGCTTGCATTCACGTGATGAATGGCTTTCGCAGCGGGTACGAACAGGCACCGGTGACCGCGCAGGCGCGCCCGGGTGCTGAGGTCTCCGTCTTCATAGATTAGAAAAAAATCCGAATCGAAGCCGCCGAGCTCCTCGAGTACCGAGCGACGATAAAGCGCAGCCGCCGCGCACGCCCCGAATACTTCTTCCTGCCTGTCGTAGCGGCTGGCGGGTTGGCCGTGTCCCCTCTTGTATCCCGCCCCAATCACTGCCATTCCGTCGCCCGCACTGTCGACGATCCGCGGGTCGTGTGCGAAAACGACCAGCGACGCCCACATGCTGTACGAATCGGCCACGGCCACCTGCATCGCTCTTAACCAATCGGCGTCGAGGACGATGTCGTTGTTCAAAACAGCGATCAACTCGCCAGCGGCGGCCTCGATCCCGAGGTTGCAGCCTCCCGCGTACCCGCGGTTAGTTTCCGATGCGATCAGCTTGACCGAGGGATAGCGACTCCTCAGGATATCCAGACTGCAATCCGACGAAGCGTTGTCGACCACTATAACCTCGTGAGCAGGGCGGCTCTGAGCAAGGACCGAGTCGAGGCAGGGTCCGATGATTCGCTCACCGTTGAAGTTCACTATGACAAAGCTCACCGAGGGGGACACGCGACATATTATAGGAGGCAAAATGAAGCGGAATTCAGTATTATGTGTCGCCAAGTCCAAGCCGAGGAATCCGAGGAGTCATGAAAGCCCATACAGACTGCGTGGAACCAGTTAGCCTGGCGTCCCATTCCCGGGCCGCCAGCACCGCGCACAGCTTGCTTCGGCGATCACTCGTTCTGATGACGATTGATCTGATCCTCGGGTGCATTGCCTTTGTATCGGCCTGGATGGCCCGTACATTCCTGAGCCTGCCGTTCACGCAGTCGCTGCTGCCTGAGGAACGATGGTTCGCGGTGAATCATCCTTGGGTGACACTGCTGGCCACCCAGTTACTTTTCCCCTACGTGTTCGGTTTGTTTGACGAGATACGCCGGATCCGCTACCGCGAAATCGTCAGTTTTGTCTTCGCCGCCTGTCTTCTTCAGTTCCTCACGGTTGCGGCCCTGTTCTTCATGACCAACCGCGTCTACCCGAGAACGGTCATCTTGATTTTCGGTCAGGTGAATTTCGTTCTGCTGTGTATTTGGCGCTCCTACGTGAAGCGGCAGGCGGCGAGGATCGTGACCCGGGTGGCGGTCATCGGCGAGGAGCCGCAGTCGTGCGAGGAGATCATCCGGGAAATCGAGGAAAGCCCATGGATGGGTTTGAGGATCGTCGGTGTGGTGTATCACCGAATGACCCGGAAACCGACAAACAGTTACCCGGTCTTGGGGACTCCCGAGGAAATTGACCGGATAGTCGCCGACTACGGCATTGACGAAATGATCTTCGCCTCCGAGCCGTCTTGGAAAGACCACTTCTTGAACTCACTCAGCCGGCTTCAGGAAACGACCCCAATTCGGATAGCCATTTTGCCTTCGCCGTTCGAGATGGTCATCGGGAAACTCCGGCACGTTAACATCCACGACACACCCCTTATCGAGGTAAGTCGCAACCCCAACGAGCCGATCGAAAGGATTGTCAAGCGCGGGTTTGATCTGGTGATTGCAGGTCTTGGCCTTCTCTTGGCGAGCCCATTGATACTCCCCGTGGCCATTGCGATCAGGCTGAGCTCTCCTGGTCCGGTCTTCTACCTGCAGGAAAGAGTCGGTCTAGGCGGGCGGTTGTTTCGAGTGATCAAGTTTCGGACCATGGTCCAGCACGCGGAGGACGACGGGGAAGAACACTACGCCGTGAAGAACGACCCGAGAGTCACGGCTGTCGGTAGGTTTCTCCGGCGTTTTCGAATCGACGAGCTTCCGCAGCTGATCAACGTGGTGATCGGGGAGATGAGTTTTGTCGGGCCGAGGCCGGAACGCCCCGGTTTCGTGCAGGTCTTCTCGGAAACGGTCGCCGGATACGCCGAACGCCACCGAGTGAAACCCGGAATCACCGGTCTTGCCCAAGTTCGGAGTTACTACCACACAACCGCCGAGACGAAGCTCAAGTACGACCTTGCGTATATTTACAACTACAGCTTCTCTCTGGACCTGCTAATCCTCCTGCAGACCATCAAGGTCATTCTGGTGCGAAAGGGAAGTTGAGCACGCGATCCATGGTTCAGGGTTGGACGGTTCGCGACCCACGGTTAGCCCGGGATTTGCGAGGGTGTTGAATAAGGCCAGCGAGCGCTTTCGTATACGAGGATATTTACAGCTCTCTACGCCGAAGGCGTTACGTAGCAGCGGGCCCCCGACCCAGGGTTGCCCGCTGCTACGTGATCCCGTTGGGGTCATCTGTCA
>CAYQYP010000388.1:0-17302 GCA_964421755.1 uncultured Acidobacteriota bacterium | reverse complement strand
GCGCAGTGGGCAGTGCGCAGTGCTTTTACCCCTCCAGAGAGACCAGGAAAGGCTCTTCCAGCGCTTCGGCCACCCATCTGAGGAATCGCGCGCCGTCTGCCCCGTCGATCAGCCGGTGGTCGTAGGACAACGACAACGGCAACAGCATGCGCGGCACGAACTGGCCTTCGCGGTAGACCGGTTCCACTGACGACCGGGCAATCCCCAGGATAGCCACCTCTGGGAGATTGACGATCGGAGCAAACGCCGTGCCTCCGATGCCCCCCAAGTTGCTGATCGTAAAACAACCGCCCTGCATCTCCTCCAGGGTCAACCGGCCACTTCTGGCCTTCTCGGAGATTGAGGAAAGCTCAACTGCAAGCTGCAGGACGTTTTTCTGGTCAACATCGCGAATCACGGGGACCAACAGCCCCCGGTCGGTATCCACTGCGATACCGACGTGATAGTAATGCTTGTAGATCACCTCTCCGCTCGCAACATCGATGCTCGCGTTGAACTTCGGGAAGACCTTGAGTGCCGAAGCAACGACTTTGAGCACGATCGCTGTAACGGTCAGCTTGCCCCCCGAGCGTTCGGCTTTTGGTGAGTACTTCTTTCGTATGTCCTCCAGGTCGGTGACGTCAGCTTTGTCAAACTGCGTGACGTGTGGGATTGTGGCCCACGCCGAAGCCATTTGCCGGGCGGTTGCCCGGCGGACGCCGCTGAACGTTTCACGGCTTGTCGCGCCCCACTTCGAGAAGTCCGGCAAAGACGGGGCCGGCACCGTTCCCGCGGGTTGCACGTCGCCGCCGGCGGGGCGACTTTCGCGTGCGTGAGCCTTCACGTCATCGATTGAGATCCTGCCACTGGGCCCGCTTCCCTTGACTTGGGCGATATCGAGCCCGATTTCACGGGCAAACCGCCGCACCGAGGGAGCCGCGGCGACTAGTCGCGACGCCTCCGGATGCGACTCCGCGGGAGGAGCGGCCGGCGCGGATCGCGAGGGCGGAAGTTCCGCGGGCTCCGGGCGGGTGGGAGTTTCGGTTGCGGCGGGCGCCCGGCCGGCGGAGGGCCGTCGTTCTTCGGTCGCCTGGCTGGCCGCAGGTTCCGGGGACTTACGCGCCTCCGCTTCTTTGGGTCGCTCCACGGCCGGGGCAGCCTCGGTTTCTTCCTGATCCCTGGGCTTGGCCCCCTCTTTCGCATCGATACTGATGACCGGATCCCCTACTTTGACGACATCCCCCTGCTTTACGTGGATCTTGACGACTGATCCGGCCTGAGGCGCCGGCACCTCGATGGCCGCTTTGTCTGTTTCGATCTCCAGGATCGGCTGCTGCTCCGAGATCACATCCCCTTCGGAAACGAGCACTCGAACGACGTTACCCGAACTGACATTCTCACCCAGGTTCGGCAGTTTCAGCTCTGTCGCCATGTCTTTCTTCCTTCGCGTGTTGCAGTGTTCCTGGGCAGCTTCGGGGACACGAGACTTAATTGTTCGCCGACGCCTGAGCGAAGTAACTGATTGTCAATTAAGTGTCATGTCCCCGAAACTGCGGCTTACCTCGTCAGGGGGCTGGGAGTCTCCGGGTCGATCTCCAGGTCCTTCCTGGCCTTTTCGAGCACCTTTGCATCGAGTTTGCCGTCCCGTTGAAGCGACGATAACGTCGTCCAGACGACGTGTCTTGCATCCACTTCAAAGAAATCACGCAACGAGCTTCTGATGTCGCTTCGTCCAAAACCGTCGGTCCCCAGCGCTGTGAGCGGCGTCGGAATCCACCGGTCGATCGAGTATGGCAGGGCTTTCACGTAGTCCGAGGCCGCGACCACAACGCCCTTGGCTTTGCTCAGGCTCTGAGTCAGGAACGCCACACGGGGCTTCTCGCCCGGATGCAGGGAGTTCCACCGATCCGTCTCAAGCCCGTCGCGCAACAGCTGTTTGTAACTGGTGACGCTCCAGACATCGGCCGCCACGCCGTACTTGTCGGCGAGCATCTCCTGGGCTTTGACCACCTCGTTCAGGATGGCGCCGCTTCCGAGAAGCTGTGCATGGCCGCGAGCCTGCTTCAGCTCCGACGATCGCAACTTGTAGATTCCGCCCAGGATGCCTTCCTCCGCCTTTTGCGGCATCGCCGGCTGGGCGTAGTTCTCATTGCCCACGGTGAGGTAGTAGAAAACGTTTTCGCCGTCCTTGTACATGCGGCGCAGGCCATCGCGGATAATCACTGCGATCTCGTAAGCGTACGCCGGGTCATAGGCCAACAGGTTCGGCAGCGGAAGGGCGAGCAGATGGCTGTGGCCGTCCTGGTGTTGCAGGCCCTCGCCGGCCAGCGTTGTCCGGCCGGCCGTGCCGCCCACGAGGAAACCGCGGCATCGCATATCACCAGCCGCCCAGATCAGGTCGCCGATCCTTTGGAAGCCGAACATGGAGTAGTAGACGAAAAACGGAACCATGTTGAGCCCGTGGCTGGCATACGCCGTGCCGGCGGCGATGAACGATGACATCGACCCGGCTTCAGTGATGCCCTCTTCGAGGATCTGCCCGTCGCGCGCCTCTTTGTAGTAGAGCAGCGTCTCCGCGTCGACCGGGGCATAGAGCTGCCCGGCATGCGAGTAAATGCCTACCTCGCGAAAGAGCCCCTCCATGCCGAAGGTCCGCGCTTCGTCAGGAATGATGGGAACGACCTGCTTGCCGATGTTGCGATCACGCAACAGCTTCGAGAGCAGGCGCACAAAAGCCATGGTCGTCGAAACCTCGCGGCCGTCGGTTCCCTGGAAAAACTCGTCGAAAACCGAATCCGCCGGCAGCGCGGGACCCTCGACCCGCACGATACGCCGGGGTTGCGAGCCGCCGAGTTTCTGCCGCCTCTCGAGCAGGTACTTGATCTCGGCACTCTCTTCAGACGGCTTGTAGAAGGGCAATTCAGCGATCTCCTCGTCCGACACCGGGATACCAAAACGAGTGCGGAATTCGCGCAACTCCTCCTCGTTAAGTTTCTTTTGCTGGTGAGTGATGTTCTTGCCTTCACCTGCCTCACCCAGCCCGTAGCCTTTGACCGTTTTTGCCAGGATCACAGTCGGAGATCCCTTATGGTCGACGGCTGCCTTATAAGCCGCATATACCTTCTCCGGGTCGTGGCCTCCCCGATTCAGTTTCTCGAGCTGTTCATCGGACAGGTGCTCGACCATCTTCCGAAGTCGCGGATCAACGCCAAAGAAGTGTTCCCGCAGGTAAGCGCCACTTTCGACAACGTACTTCTGGTACTGGCCGTCAACCGTTTCGCCCATGCGCTCGACGAGTATTCCCTCATTGTCTTTCGCAAGCAGGGGATCCCAATTGCTGCCCCAGAGCACTTTGATCACGTTCCAGCCCGCGCCCCTGAAGATGGCCTCCAGTTCCTGGACTATCTTGCCGTTGCCGCGTACTGGCCCGTCGAGCCGCTGCAGGTTGCAATTGATGACGAAGATGAGGTTATCGAGGTGCTCGCGAGAGGCAAGCGTTATGGCGCCCAGTGACTCCGGCTCATCCGTTTCGCCGTCTCCGAGGAACGCCCAAACCTTGGCGTCCGACTTCTTCCTCAGGCTCCGGTCCTCCAGGTAGCGGTTGAAGCGCGCCTGGTAGATCGCCATGATCGGTCCGAGACCCATCGAAACCGTAGGAAACTCCCAGAAATCAGGCATAAGCCACGGGTGCGGGTAGGAGGACAACCCACCGCCCGGCTCCGTCTCACGACGGAAGTTCACAAGCTTTTCGACTGAAAGACGCCCTTCCAGAAATGCACGGGCGTAGATGCCCGGCGAGGCATGCCCCTGGAAGTAGATCAGGTCACCCTGGTGGTCTCCGTCCTTTCCCCGGAAGAAATGATTGAAGCCAACTTCGTACAGAGTAGCCGCAGAAGCATACGTGGAAATATGACCACCGATTCCCGAGTGGAGTCGGTTGGCGCGAACCACCATCGCCATGGCATTCCAGCGGATCAGGCTCTTGATTCGTCGCTCGATCTCCCGGCTGCCCGGGTATGGAGGCTGCTGTTCCACGGGGATCGTGTTGATATAAGGGGTGTTAGCGGAGAAAGGCAGCTGGACCCCTTGCTGTCCGGCGTGAATCTGCAGGTCCTTGAGCAACTCCCGGACGCGTTCCGCACCCTGGGTCTCGAGGACGTAGTCGAGCGAGTCAAGCCACTCGCGTTTTTCAATCTCGCGAGCCTGCTGATCCTGCTCCTTCGGACCCTTCTGTTTGTTCACGTCCTGTTCGATCGTTGCAGCCATTATCTAACCTCGTTGTCAGTTCTCCGGCCGCCGGCGGGCCTCCGAGAGGACCCGTTCCCGAAACCGCTCGACACAAATGCAAGGGGCTTCCAGCCGGCGACTCGCTCGGCAAATGCAACCCGGGAGGCGTCAGGAACGACGTCAAAAATCCGGGAACTTGCTGGATTCTAGAAACAAAAACTGAAGATCGTGTATCTCTAATTCCGGGAAACGATGCCCCAGCTCGGGGCTACCCGATCACCGACGGGAACCGCTAAGCAATTGAGTACATGTTCCCCGCGAACAAGCTAATTGTGCAGTACCAGGTGGGCTGGAATCAAGTTGGCGACCGGTTCAGAAACTTTCATGGTCCGACTGTTTGGGCTTTATGAATAGTTGCTTTTTGTTGTAATCTTCTAGGCAGCTTTTGCATCTCTTGTAGTAGTTGAGGTGAGAATGCATCTCGAGTAGTTGAGGTAACCGATCCGAGAGTGAAGCACAAAGAAATCGACCGAATCTTACTGGCTGCCGTTGTCTTACTTCTGGCTGTCGTCGTTCTGCTGGCCCCCGCATTTATTTCCTCCCCCGTTGAAGCCGATCCCGCTGCCGCTTCAGTCGGGGAGTCGCCGCTCGAAGCCAAATTCCTCATCGACCAAAATCGAGGCACGGCAAAAAAGAGTGCAGCAAGCGTAACATCATCACCGCTCGGCACATCCATTGAGCCGCTTTCGCCGAGTGACGAGCTTACCAAGAAGTTGAACTCGATCGTGCGCAAACCCCTGTACCGGCGGGCCGAGTGGGGTGTCGACATCCGATCGGTCGAGGATGACATTTCGGTTTTTGGCCACAATCAAGACAAAGCTTTTCCCCCGGCCAGCAACGCCAAGCTGTTCACTACGGCAGCTGCGCTGGACCGACTGGGACCCGACTTCCGGTTCCGGACGCGTCTGACCTACGAGGGGAACTTGAATCCCAACCGCAGGCTCCAGGGGGACCTGGTCGTTGTCGGTCGGGGCGACCCCGATCTGAGCGACAACATCAGCGAGTTGGCAGGCCACTTTTTCCACCTCGACCGCATGGTTGAGAGGGTCAAGGAGGCCGGCATCGAGGTGGTTGACGGCGATATTATCGGCGACGATTCGTATTTCACCTACGCCCCGTACGGCGAGGGGTGGACGATATCCGATCTCTCCAGGGACTACGGCGCCCCGATTTCGGCGCTGTCGTTCACCAATAACCTGATCACCCTCAGCGTTCGTCCGGGACGGAAGATCGGGCAACCCGTGCACGCGTATGTGTACCCATCCGAATCGCTCCTGACCGTCAGTAACAGAGCCAAGACCGTCCGCAGGGGGCGAACCGGCCGGATTCAATGGTCCAAGACACCGGGCACGGACCTTGTCAGCCTTCGCGGGCAACTCCCGGTTAACGGCGACGCGAAGAGCCAGTACTTCCTGGTCCAGGACCCCGCCTTGTACACCGCCCGACTCCTCCGGGAACGGCTGATCAAGGGAGGCGTGAAGGTTACAGGGGCGGCCAGGGCTCGTCACTCGGGCGACGATCTGCCGCCTCGCCCGGCGCACCTTCTGTATGTTCACGAATCCCTGCCCTTGCTCGAGGTGATCGGTTTTACCAACAAGAAAAGCCAGAACCTCTACGCCGAGATAATCCTGCGCACCCTGGGCGCCGAGGTCAAAGGGATCGGATCGGATGAGGCGGGGCTCGAAGTCGTTTACGAGTTCCTGGCGGAAGCTGGCGTCGACCGTTCAATGGCCGATCTGTACGATGGCAGCGGGCTGTCGCGTCGGAACTTGATTACCCCGCGTGCCGAAACACTGCTCCTCCGTCACATGGCCGCCAAGCCGTACTTCGGGCTGTTTCTGGACAGCCTTTCGGTTTCTGGTCTGGATGGTACCCTGCGCGGGAGAATGATCCAGGCACCCGCGTTTCAAAGGGTCTTTGCCAAGACAGGAACGCTGCAGAATGTGACGACGCTCGGGGGGTACGTCCGGACCGAATCGGGCAAGATGCTCGCTTTCTCGATTCTGATTAACAACCATCCTTTCAGCCAGACAACGGCCAAACGGGCCATCGATCAGATCTGCAACACGCTGGCCAAGTTCTAGACACGGAAAACACGGAAAAAGCACGGATAACACGGAAGGGGCGATGGCCGTTCCGTGATTTCCGTGTCTTCTTCCGTGCTTTCTGTGTTTACGCTGTCCCGTCAAGGACCTCTTGGTAGTACTTTTCGTACTCGGGCACAATGCGTTCGGCCGAGAAGAGCTCGACCGCTCGTTTGCGAGCCCTGAAACGAAACTCCTCCAAGGTGCCCGGCTCGAGGATCTTCAAGACCGCCTTAGCCATGCCTTCCACGTCGCCCACCGGGCAGAGGTATCCCGCTTCGCCATTGTTGACCAACTCGGGGAGTCCCCCCACGTCAGAGGCAACGACCGGAACCTCGCATGCCATGGCTTCCAGGGCCGAAACGCCAAAGCTCTCCGTCTGACTCGGCAACAGGAGAACATCGGTGACCGACAGGTAACTTTCCACCATTCCGATCATGCCGACAAAGAAGACGCGGTTGGCGATGCCCATCTCACTGACCATGTACTGAGCATTCGACCGCTCGGGGCCATCTCCCAGCATCAGCAGCACGGCGGGGGTATGCTTCAACACTTCGGCGAAGATACGAATCACGTCGGGTATTCGCTTGACCGGCCGGAAATTGGAGAGATGCGCGATCACTTTTTCGCCGTTTCGAGCGAATCGCTCACGAATCTCCTGGGAGAAGAATCGTCGCACCCTTGTGCTGTCAATGAAATTGGGGATAACCCGGATGTCGCAGCGCGCGCAGAACTCCTGAAGCGTCGCCTGCTTGAGAAAATGACTGACCGCTGTAACGCCATCGCTCTGCTGGATCCCGAACTGGGTGACGGGCAGGTACGAATGGTCTTTCCCGACCAGGGTAATGTCGGTGCCGTGCAGGGTGGTCACCACCGGAAGACGCTGCGGCCGCATCATCTCCCTGGCCAGGTACCCACTGATGGAGTGCGGGATCGCGTAGTGCACATGGAGGATATCCAGCTTGCGAAGCCGCGCCACCTCGAGCATCTTCGTCGCCAGGGCGAGATCGTACGGGACATGTTCAAACAGCGGATACGTCCCCGCTTCAACCGCGTGGAAGTAAACACGGTCGCCTAGCTCCATGAGCCTCATGGGCAGCGCCGAGCTGATGAAGTGAATTGTGTGTCCGCGCTGCGCCAGCTGTTGTCCCAACTCGGTGGCGACGATGCCGCTGCCTCCGAAGGTCGGGTAACACGTGATCCCGATATTCATACGTGCCTCACACGATGTCTTCAGGCTTGAACTGGAGACCGTCGTAAGCTTCCTTGGTGATTTTTCCCTGACGGCCGCCTTCATTCTTCCGAGCGACGTACTCGTCACCCACCTGACCGAAGTCAAAGCTCCGCTTGGAGCCGTTTTTCAGGGTGACCACCACTTGAACGTCCGCCTTAGCAAGAACCGGGGGGGGTGCCTTTTCGTCTGCAACCTGGAACTTGATGTCGGTGAGGGGGTACCAGAATTTGTAGCTCATGGCTTCCTTACCCTTGACCGCATCGGGTTTCTGAACCAGCCATTTGCCATCCGGCTGCTGTTTCACGACAACTTCGGATTGCCCGCGCCTGAAGGAAATCTCGGCAACCTGGTCCTGCGGGACATCCACCACGCTTTTGTCCCTGAACTCGGCGGCCGGCTGGACCAGCTTTTCCCTGAGGTCGGGCTGCAGGGTGAAGACCGGGGTCCTGTCCAGGCTGCGGGCCAGGTACTGTTCACCCTCTTTCTTGCCAATCTGGAGGGTGCGCCAACTGTCTTTCCCCTGCTCTCTGATCCTGACAGTCACCTCCGGTTTGTCCAGACCGAATGGCGCCAGATCTGCTGCTTCTTCGACTACGAACTTCTGGGCCTCCGCGAATTCAAGGGCGGAGAGCACGCCGCTCACAGTTCCCTCGTCGCCGGCATCCCGAATCGGCGATTCCAGAATCCACTTCTCGCCCTCCTTCCTGAGGCGAACCGTGTCGGTTGGCCGGATGATCTCAACCACCTGCGCAGCATTGCGATCAAAGGCCAGCGCTTTTCGACTCCGCCAATCTTTCAGTTCCTTGTCGAGCGAGTTGTACAGGTAGTCAGAAGTCAGATAAACGTCTGGCTTTCCCTCGACCTGCACGTACACCTGGTTGCCGGTGAAATCGTCGGACCCAACCTTCAGGGTCCGCTTCTCTTTGCCCGCGTCCAGTTTGACAACCGCTCGAGGCGATGAGAGCCCGTACTTTTCCAGGTCCTGGGGGGTGACCTTTTCGAAAGTCCTCTCAATCTTGGCGCTCTTCAGTGCACTGACGAAGCCGTCGACCGTAGACGGATCCGCCGGGGTTTCGATGGGTTTGCGCAGCACCCAGTCATTGCCGGACTTCTGCACCGCCAGCGTGGTTCCAGCTGCCGGACGCGTGATTTCCAGCTGTATCACAGCCTGATTTTCTTCCAGCTTGAGCAGGCTTTCCTCTTTCTGCTTGGCCTCTTCCCGCTTCTTTTCCCCCTGGATAACGTAAAAGTAGACGAATCCAAGGAGAGCCGCGAAAATTACACCCAGGACAATCACCTTTTTCATAGCGCTTGATTGAATCCAGCGTTTTCGATCCGACCGATCTTCATCGCTTTTGGTTATTTCGGGGACACGAAACTTATTTCCTTTGCCCTCGCGCGGAAACGCCAGCCGGACGGGAACTAAGTATCATGTCCCCGAAAATTCCGCACTCCGCATTCCGCATTCAGCTCACCGCCTGCGGTACCAGACGCCGATGCCGCTGATCAGTGTGGCGAGCGGCAGCAAAACGACGGTTCCCCAAAACAAAAGGCTGGATTGCTGGTACGTCAGGTTCACACTCCGGTTCTCGGGATCCTTGGGCCGGATCGCGATGAGATCGGCGTCCTCAGCCAGCCAGCTGACCGAATTGAGGAACAAATCGAGGTTCGAGCGCCTGCGCGAAAACGAGTTGCTGGCAAAGTCGGAATCGCCGAACAGCACGATGCGTGCCTCCTTCGTCGGCGGCTTCTCCTGATCGGGCGACGCAGGCGGCTGCTGCGGACCCACGGACTTCGTTGAAACCGCGGCCAGGTCGACGGGCCCTCGTTCGTCGACACCCTCGTCCATGCGCACCTCTTGTTCGGTGAGATTCGACTCCGCCCAGCTGTCGCGCGAAGTGGACATCAGGCCAATGACCTGGAAACCGGCGCTGCTCGCCACGGACTTCACGTTCTGAGCCAAAGGGTAGAAGGTCATCACGTTGAAATCCCGAGTGATCGGGTGATCGGCGTACTGACCGACCAGCGGGGCTGAAGGACCGAGGCCCATCAACTGGCCGATTCCGCTGGCATCAATGACTACTTTGCCACCCAGGCTGAGCCCATAAGTGCTCAAGAACTCGTTCATCTTGAACTCGTTCTGCGGGTCGGCCATGATCAGCAGCTTTCCGCCTCGCTCCAGGAATTGCTTGAGAAGCTCTACCTCGTTGGGGAAGAAGTCTGCGGTCGGGCCAGCCGACACGATGACTGTTGCATCCTCGGGGATCTTGTTTTCCTGAGCCAGGTTGTAGTCCTTGACCTGGTAGTTCTGGCTGGTGATCGCCTCTTTGGCCTGTGAATACCCCTTCGGACCGGTGTCGTTAATGTCTTTCTCGCCGTGTCCTTTCAGGAAGTAAACGGTCTTCTGCGTGTCGCGAGTCACCTTAATGATCGCGTTCGTGATCTTTTCTTCCCGCACCTCGTCGATCGTCTCCCGCTTGGGACCGTTGGCCACGACCACCTGTCCGAGCCGCTCAACCTTGTACTGGGCTACTCTGCCCGGATCTTTCTGCGGATCGACGACTTCGGATTTCACACGGGAAGACGCGTACTGGTACTCCCGCATCAGGCTGCGAAACGTTTCCGCAGCCCGGTCGTCCTGGATAAAACCGATGACCTGGATATCGGATTTCAGGTTCTTGACGACCTTCTCGCTCTGATCAGACAGGCCAAACAGCTGCTCGCTGCTCAGATCCACCCGCTTGTGGTAACGGAAACTGAGGAAATTGACGAGGATCAGAATGCCGACCGTAAACACGGCTACCGTCAGCGCGACGGAGCCGTAGCGCCCAGTCCTCCCGCTCATGACGGTTCCTATCGCGCGGATATTGAAGACGACGTAGACGAGGACCAGGGCGGCACCGCCGTAGATCGCCGCTTGCGCCTTCCAATCCCACTGGCTGCCCGACGAGTAGTAGATGTAGCCCCCGACAAGGGCGGCCAGACCGATATATATGAAGTTGTCTATGATCTTCTTAGCCACTTCACTGCCTCCATTTCGGGGATTCGAGCGAAAGCGAGGTAAAGAACAGCCCGAGCACGATCATCGAGACGTAAAAAACGAGGTGCTGCGTATCGAAAATACCGCGGGCGAAGTCCTCGTAGTGGTTCAGGACCGACAGGTACCGCATCACCTCGTTTTGGAGACTCGATCCCGCGCGCGCCATGGCATCGAGGACCCACAGTGAAAGGAACAGGGCAAATGTGATGACTGCAGAAACGATTTGGTTCTCGGTGAGCGACGAAATGAAAATCCCGACCGCAAGCAGGCTGCTGCCGAGGAGAAACGCTCCCAGGTAGCCGATCAGAAAGGGCGCCAGCTTCGGCCTTGGGTCGCTGAAGAAATACAGGATGACCGAATTCAGAACCGTCGGCGCAAGCATGACGAGTAAGAAAAGCACCAACGCCGTGAACTTCCCGAGGAGCAACTGGGCCGTCGTTATCGGAGAGGTGAACAACAACTCGATCGTTCCCCGTTTCTTCTCTTCGGCAATGACGCCCATGGTGATCATCGGCAGGACAAACAGCATGATCGTGCTCAGGATCCCGAAAAAACTGCGCATGACCTCGGCCGGCACGTCGATCGGCCGGGGAGGGGCGCCGAATTGCTGAGACTGCATTGCAATCTGCATCACCTGTTCGATGATGTTCGTCAGGATGATGTAGAAGAACAGTCCCGAAATGAAGAAAAAAGCCGCCAGAACGACGTACGCGATCGGGCCGACGAACAGCGTCTCGAATTCCTTGTGGGCAATGGCCAGGTAGTTCCTCATGCGGCCTCCTCTTTGGTCGTCAACTGCAGGAAGATATCCTCGAGACTCATCGACTGGGTCTTCAGCTGGTAAAGCTCGAAACCGGACTCGATCACCTTGCGGGCGATGATGTGCCGGACTTCCTGGGTGCCGTCCGTCTCTATGGCGACAGAATGATGCCCTTCGTGAGGCGCGCCGACCACGATACCCTTGACATGTGGAATCGGGGTCAGGAGCGACTGCAGTGAATCGACGGGTCCGCGCAATTCCAGTTCGATACGTGCGCCGCCTTGGAGCTGGTTGGTAAGGTTTTCCGGGGTATCAACAGCCACTATCTTCCCCCGGTTGATGATGACCACGCGTTCGCATGTCATGCTGACCTCGGGCAGGATATGCGTGGACAGGATCACCGTATGGTCACCCCCCAGGCCCTTGATCAGGTCTCGCACCTCGATTATTTGCTTGGGGTCCAGGCCGACCGTCGGCTCATCCAAAATCAGCACCTCCGGCTCGTGGATCAAGGCTTGCGCCAGCCCGACGCGCTGCTTGTAGCCCTTGGACAAGTGCTTGATCAGCCGCTCGCCCGTGCCCTCCAGCCCGCACAATTCCTTCACGCGCTTGAGCCGATCATCGATCCGGTCCTTCGCGAGGCCCTTGATTCGAGAAACGAAGCGCAGGTAGGAGTCGACGGTCATCTCGGTGTAGAGCGGTGGTTGCTCCGGCATGTACCCGACACGACGTTTGGCTTCCAGAGGCTTCTCGAAGACGTCGAAGCCCGCGACCACAGCCCGCCCGGCGGTCGGCGGAAAGAATCCGGCCAGGATTCGCATTGTGGTCGTCTTCCCGGCGCCGTTTGGCCCGAGGAAGCCGAGTATTTCGCCCTGCCGCACTTCGAAATTGACATCGTCAATCGCGGTTGCAGGCCCGAATCGTTTGCTCAGATGTTCAACTTGGATCATCCTGACATCTACTCCTTAGCTGAATTGGATCATGAATGCGACTGACGACTGACGGTTTCGGGGACATAATACTTAATTTCCAATACGTTGGCAGTACTCGCGCGTCAGCATTAGGAATTAAGTATTGTGTCCCCGAAACCGTTCCAAATAGGACGACAGTTTCGGGGACACAAAACTTAATTCCTTTGCAATCGCCTGATTGCGCTGAACAGATCGGGAATTAAGTATTATGTCCCGAAACTCCCCGGTACCTCTCGCTCACATAGTTTTCCAGTATTTCGATGAACTCGGCGGCAATGCGCGGCCCCTTGAGCGTAACGAAATGGCGCCCGTCCACATAAACCGGCGCCTTGGGTGACTCTCCGGTCCCGGGCAGAGAGATCCCGATGTCCGCATGCTTGGATTCCCCCGGACCGTTCACGATACAGCCCATCACCGCCACTTTCAGGTTTTCGACGCCCGGGTACGAACGCGACCACTCGGGCATCGCCCGCTTGATATGCCCCTGAATTTGCTCGGCAAGTTCCTGGAAAAACGTGCTCGTGGTGCGTCCACAACCCGGGCAAGCGCTGACCTGCGGCGTAAAGCTGCGGATCCCGACCGATTGCAGTACTTGCTGCGCGACCAATACCTCCTCGGTGCGGCTCTCGCCAGGCCGCGGCGTCAGGCTAACCCTGATCGTGTCGCCCAGTCCCTCGGTTAAAAGGATCGAAAGAGCCGCGGAGCTCGCAACGACGCCCCGATTCCCCATCCCCGCTTCGGTCAGACCCAGGTGCAGCGGGTAATCGCAGCCCTTCCCCAACTCCCGGTAGACAGACACGAGGTCCGGCACCGAAGACACTTTTGCGCTCAGGACGATCCGATCGTGGGGCAGGCCATACTCCTCGGCCAGCGATGCGGATTCGAGCGCGCTCAGCACCATCGCCTGCAACAAAACGTCGCTCGCCGGCTCGGGAGAGGGCGAACCAGCGTTCTCGTCCATGAGCCTGGCGAGCAACTGCTGATCGAGCGATCCCCAGTTCACTCCGATCCTGACCGGCTTCGCGTTTGCGATTGCGACGTCGATCATTTGACGGAAATTGTCGTCGTGGTGCTTCCCCATCCCGACGTTTCCCGGATTGATGCGGTATTTGTCGAGGGCCCGGGCGCACTCGGGATGGCGGGTCAGCAAAAGGTGACCGTTGTAGTGGAAGTCGCCGATCACCGGCGTATCTATATCGCTGGATCGCAGGCTATCAACGATCGCTGGTACGGCTCGGGCCGCCTCGTTAGTATTGACGGTGATCCGGACGAGCTCGCTGCCCGCTGCAACCAGTTCCTTGATTTGTCGGACGGTCGCCGCGATATCCGTCGTGTCGGTATTCGTCATCGATTGGACAGCAACCGGATGCTCGGATCCCACCGAAACCCTTCCGATTCTTACCGTAACGGCTGTCCGACGGGCGATCATCCCGACGATTTTACACTGACCGGGTCTAGTTGTGCACCATGTCAGGGTACAATAGCGACCTCATGAAGAGACTCCTCCTGGTTTCCTTCTCGGTTCTTCTCTGCCTGGCCACGTGTCAGACGGCTCCAAAAGACGACATTTTCGAAATAGCCGTCGTCCCGAAGAGCCAGTCGTTGGTTTTCTGGCAGAGCGTGCACGCGGGCGCCGAAGCGGCCGCCCAGGAACTGAAAGTTAAAGTGCTATGGAATGGCCCCGCCTCCGAGACCGATTTCAGTCCTCAGATCAATATCGTCGAGGACTTTCTCAATCGGGGAGTCGACGCCATCGCCCTGGCGCCCAACCACGGGAAGGCTCTGGTTCCGGTGGTTGAGAAGGCGATGCAGCGGTCGATCCCGGTGACCATCTTTGACAGTGGAATCGAGACAGATCAATACGTCTCTTATGTAGCGACGGACAACTACCAGGGGGGAGTGCTCGGCGCGGACCGCCTGGCCGAGCGCCTGGGTGGCAAGGGGAAGGTGGCGCTGCTCGGAGTTGTGGCCGGCAGCGTGTCGACCACTCAGCGCGAAGCAGGATTCCAGGTAACCTTGAAGGCCAAATACCCAGGCCTTGAGCTGGTCGCTTTTCAATACGGGATGGGAGACCAGGCTCGTTCACTGGCTGTCGCAGAGGACATCCTCAATGCCAATCCGGACCTGAACGGCATTTTCGCCTCCAACGAATCGAGCACCGTTGGGGCGATTCAGGCGGTCAAGGGACTGAAGCGAACCGGCAAGGTGGTAGTAGTCGGTTTCGACTCTTCGCCGCCGCTGATCGCGGACCTCAGGGCCGGTGTTCTTGATTCGCTGGTGCACCAGGACCCTTTCATGATCGGCTACGAGGCCGTCCGAACGCTGCACGAAAAGTTGACTGGCAAGCAGCCCGCGAAGAAGATCAACACAAAGGTGTACCTGATTACCAAGGACAATATGGAGACGGAGGAAATCCAGCGACTGCTGAATCCGCCGCTCGACAAGTACCTGAAGTAATGCTCCTCGCCACGACCGGTATCTCGAAAAGCTTCGGAGGCAACCAGGTCCTCAAGGACATCAGCCTCGGCTTCGAGGCAGCGCAGATCCACGCCCTCCTGGGCGAAAACGGCGCGGGGAAATCCACGCTCATGAAGATTCTTGCCGGCATCTACCAGGCCGACGCGGGAAGCATCATGTTCGAAGGTTCCCCGGCGAGCTGGAAGAAGTCCTCCCAGGCGCAGCGCGCAGGCATCAGCCTTATCCCCCAGGAGTTGAACCTTGCAGGGCATCTGACCGTCGCCCAAAACGTCTTCCTCGGAACCGAGAATTCCACGTGGGGACTGCTGAAGGACAAACAGGCCTCCGCGACAACCGCGCAGCTGATCCGGGAGTACAACCTGGATTTTGACGCGCATGATCGCGTATCCACGCTCAGCCCGTCGCAGAAGCAGCAGGTCGAGATCCTGCGTGCCCTGGTTCGCGCCCAGAAAGTCCTGATCCTCGACGAACCGACGGCCTACTTCTCCGACCGGGAAAACGAGGGCCTCTTCCGCATGATGCGCCAACTGCGCGAGCGGGGCCTCTGCCTGATCTTCATAACACACCGCCTGGAGGAGCTCGAAGGACTTGTCGATTGGGTGACGGTCCTGCGGGACGGCGCCTGTGTGCTGTCAACCGGCCACGCAAACACCACCGTTCCCCAGATCCTGTCAATGATGGTCGGGGGGAACATCGAGCGGATTTTTCCGGAAAAGACCCGGACCTTCGGAGAGTCGTGCCTGGAGCTACGACAGATCAGCCTTCCCGGGCAACTCCAGAATGTCTCCTTCAGTGTGCGTCGGGGGGAAATTTTCGGACTCGGGGGCTTCGTCGGTTCCCGCCGGACTACCGTCGCGGAGCTTCTTTTCGGCCTGCATCCACGATACTCCGGCGAAGTGCTGATCGATGGGAAACCGGCCACGTTGCAGAATCCGCAGCAGGCCATGGAGCTCGGCATTGCGTTCGTCAGCGAAGACCGCAAGACAACCGGCGTCTTTCCGCATCTATCGGTCATCCAGAACCTGTCATTACTTTCGATCGACCGGTGCAGCGGCCGGTTCCTGATTTCCGAAAGCCGGGAACAGGAGATCGCCACCCAGATGGCCGGTCAGCTGAAGATCAGGGGTGGCGGACTCGACCGGCCGATCAGCCGCCTGAGCGGAGGCAACCAGCAGAAGACGATCCTCGGGCGATGGCTGCTTGCGGAGCCAAGGATCCTCGTGCTCGACGAGCCTACACGTGGGATCGACATGGGGGCGCGAATCGAGTTGTACGCGTGGTTTGACCGGCTGGCCCGGGAAGGTTACCCGATCCTGATGATCTCGTCCGACCTTTACGAGCTGGAAGGCCTGTGCGACCGCGTGGCCGTGTTTCGCGAAGGACGGCTGGTGAAAATCCTGGAAGGCACCGAGATTCAAAGGGGGAATGTCGTGCAATACGCGGCACTCGGATGATATGAAGATACTGTACAAGTTCCTGCCGTATTGGAGCCTCGCCCTGCTGTTCGTTGTCTTCGCCTCCACGGCTCCGAATTTCCTCAGCCCGTTGAACCTCGCCGCGATACTCAAGCAGTCGAGCGTCATTACGATCATGGCCATCGGGATGACCTTTGTGATCGTAGCGGGCGCCATCGACCTCTCGGTCGGCTCCCTGATGGCGTTGAGCTCCATCTTCGGAACGATGCTGCTCGCCTTCATGGCGGCGGGGAGCGACCACCCCTGGCTGGCGATCGGCGCGGGGTTGATTCTCAGTGTGCTCGCCGGAGTCGCAGGAGGCTGGATCAACGGGTTTACCATCTCGACTCTCGGACTCCCTTCGTTCATCGTCACGCTTGGCACGCTTGGAGTATTTCGAGGCATTGCGCTGTACATCACGAACGGCATTCCGGTCGTGGACCTGCCGAGGGAATTCGGGTGGCTTGCCGAGGGCGAACTGTTCGGGTTGATTCCAATACCAGTGGTGATCCTGGTCGTCGTCGCCTCCGTGTTCGCCGTTGCCCTTCGGAAAACGAGACTCGGCCGGTACACGCTGGCCATCGGCAGCAACTACGAGGCGGCCGTCTACAGCGGGATCGAGGTGTCCCGCTATCGGACGTACAGCTTCCTGGTGCTTGGAGGACTGGCGGGTCTGGCTGGAATGATCGAGGCGTCACGCCTGATCACGGGCCAGCCGACCGCGGGCGAGGGTTACGAACTGCGGGTGATCGCAGCCGTCGTCATTGGAGGGGGGAGCCTGAGCGGGGGGGAAGGGTCCATTGCCGGGACGATTGTCGGCGCCTTCATCATGGGAATCCTGAGTAATGGCAGCAACCTGTTGGGGATTTCTCCCTTTGTCCAACAGATCGTCATTGGCGTCGTTATAGTTGCCGCGGTCGCGATCGACAACTACCAGAGGCGGTGGAAGTAAGCGACTGACAACTGACCACTGACGACTGGACCACAAGAAGCTGGCAGCGGGCAGTGGGCAGTG
>CAYQYP010000387.1:0-17330 GCA_964421755.1 uncultured Acidobacteriota bacterium | reverse complement strand
TTTTGCTACAACCAGAATGCTGGTCACGCCGTCTAAAGACTGGCGCTTTGAAAGACTGAAAGGATGCCATGCTCAATATCCTGCACGATCTGCGATACGCTTTCCGCTCCCTCGTGACCTCGCCCGGATTCAGTGCCGTGGCCGTTCTGACGCTGGCGCTCGGCGTCGGAGCCAACACGGCCGTTTTCAGCCTGATCAACTCCGTTCTGCTGCGCCCGTTGCCGTATGAGCAGTCGGACCGACTTGTTCTGGTTTGGGAAAGCGCGCCTTTTTTCGGCGTGCAGGACAGCCCGGTGGCCCCGGCAAACTACCAGGATTGGAAAGCCCGCAGCCGTTCGTTCGAGGAGATGGGCGCCTTGGAAGACCGTTCCTATCGCCTGACCGGACAAGGCACCCCGGAGGTCGTCGAAGGCAGTCTTGCCACGGCCAGCCTGTTTCGGGCATTGCGGACCCGTCCTGCCCTTGGCCGGATGTTCGGTGATGACGAGGATCGGGCAGGAGCACCCAAGGTGGCAGTCATCAGTGACAGCTTCTGGCGACGCCGGTTCAATGCTGACCCGGCGATCATCGGCAAAACCATCCGACTCAACGACGCGACACACACCATCATCGGGGTGCTGGCCGCCGGGACAGAACCGCCGGCGGAATACAGCAATACGCTTCGCGAGATCTGGACGCCGTTCTGGAGCGCATACTCGACGGAGCAATTCGCGGACCGCGGACGGCACAATTGGATGGTGGTGGCGCGTCTGCGGCCGGAGGTCGCCCTGTCGGCGGCTGACGCGGAAATGAAAGCGATCGGGGCGAGCCTGGCCCGCGAATATCCTGATACGAATCGAGAGGTGGGAGCCTTTGTTGCGCCCATGCGCGATCACTTCGTCAGTTCCAGCCGGAGCATACTCACCATACTGCTTGGCACGGTCGGTTTCGTCCTTCTGATCGCTTGCGCGAACATGGCCAATCTGCTGCTATCCCGGGCGTCGAAGCGGAGCAAAGAAGTGGCAGTGCGAACGGCGCTGGGTGCCGGAGCCTGGCAGCTGGTGCGCCAGTTTCTTTGCGAAAGCTTCCTTCTGTGCGCTGCGGGAAGCGCACTGGGGCTTTTTCTGGCTACGACAACGTTCCAATTCCTGGCCCACCTGGCCCCCGGCACGGTGGCCGGCTTCAAAACCCTCGCCGTGGATTGGCGCGTCCTCTCGTTCACTCTCGCGATAGCCGTGCTGACGGCCGTCGCTTTCGGCCTCGTTCCACTGATTCAATTCCGACGCCTGGATGTGGCCCACTCGCTCAAGCGTGGCGCCAGGACGCTTGGCGGCGTGCAGGGATCGCGCCGCCTGCGTGCCTTGCTGGTCTGCTCGGAAGTCGCATTGGCGTTTGTTTTGCTGATTGGCGCCGGCCTGCTGATGCAGACGTTCATGCGGCTGCGAAGCGTAGACATCGGCTGCCGCACTGAGAACATCCTCACGCTGCGGATGCCGGCTTCCGAGAAGCACCGGGGACCGGGCCGGATAGGAGCCTACCAGAATGAGGTGCTGCGCCAGGTGACTGCAATCCCCGGAGTGGCATCGGCTGGTTTCACCAATCACATACCGCTCGTGATCAAAGGCGATATCTCAGGCATCGGGGCGGAGGGCCACGACCCGCAACAAAGATTTCAGTGCAATGTCCGCGTCGCCGGCCCTGGGTACCTCCGCACCATGGGCATCCCCCTGCGCCGTGGACGGGACATTGAGGAGCGCGATGTCGAGGGCGCCCCCCTGGTGGTGATCATCAACGAGACCCTCGCCCGCACACTCTGGCCCGGCCAGGATCCAATCGGGCGCCGGATTATCCTGCGAGAGAATCGGGTCCCGGTTGTGGGTGTTGTGGGCGATATCCACCAGTCAGGTCTGGATGTATCGCCCAAGCCCGAGTTCTATGTTTCTGCCTTGCAGGCTCCTTTCCCGGCAACTTCGCTCGCGATTCATACCAGCGTCGAACCGACCAGCCTGGTTTCCGCCGTGCGGCAGGCCATCTGGTCCATAGATCCCGAACAGCCCATTACGGGAGTGGCCAGCATGGAAGAGATCCTGGACGCGGAGCTCTTCCAGCGGCGCGTCCAGACGACGCTCCTGGCGGCGTTTGCCGGCCTTGCGCTGGTGCTGGCGGCGTTGGGGCTGTACGGAGTGCTGTCACACCTGGTGGGCCAGCAGATCCCGGAAATTGGAATGCGCATGGCTCTGGGCGCCGCTCCCTCGGACATCCTCCGCCATATTGTCGGACACGGACTCTGGCTTACTGGAATCGGCCTCGGATTCGGGATCGTTGCAGCGCTCGCCGTCTCACGCCTGCTCGGCGCGGTCCTGTTCGGTGTAAAGCCAACCGATCCGCTCACCTATGGCGCGGTGACCGTCGTGCTCCTGCTTACCGCAGTCATAGCCTGCTACCTGCCCGCCCGCAGGGCCATGCAGGTTGACCCGATTATCGCCTTGCGCGAGGAATAGCCTCCGCAGCTCGTGATTCAGGACTGCACAGGTTGGTTGAATTGGTGAGTGACAAACCTGTCGCGGTGGCTGTCTTCCGCACGAATGAGGGGATGCCCGTCGCTGCCTCGCCACTATTGGCACAAAAGCAAACTCAGCTCGCTGTCGACTTCCCCTTATGTATTCAAAATGGTGCATAATGACGACGTGAATCGTGACTCCACTATTACCCTCCGACTCCCAGGCAAACTCAAACGCCGCCTGGAAGCGCGGGCTCGCAAGATGCGCCGTTCGCTTTCGGCTCAGGTCGTCCACGATCTGGAGAACCTAATGGAGAGCATGCCTTCGGGAGGGGGGGGCCAAGGAAGCTTCCTCGGCCTGTACGAAGGCGCCCGACTCCCGAGCGATGCGGAAATAGAAGAGGTGCGATCATTCCTTTGGGGCTCCTGGCAACGACGGGGTGAGAATAGTTGACCGCATATGTGCTGGACACGCACGCCTGCGTGTATGCATTGACGGCGCCCCGGAAATTGGGTCCTGCCGCCCGATCGGCCCTGGAGACGATCGAGGCCGGCCGCGCCAAGGGATGGGTGCCTGCCGCAGTCGCCGCTGAGATCGCTCTCCTACGAGAGCGCGACCGGATCGGGATCGGAATACCGGAGCTTCGCACTGCCTTTGAGCAGACGCCTAATCTCGATTTCCTTCCGCTCGACTTGCTCCAAGTGGAAGAGTTCGCCGCTCTTGCCTCGATACAAGATCCCTTTGACCGGCTGATTGTTGGGGCTTGCCGGGTTGCGGGAGCGAGGCTGATCAGTCGTGACCAGAGGCTCCAAGAATCCAAACTGATACGGACTGTCTGGGATTGACGGCCCTCGCGGAACCCTCTTGTAAGAGGAAGTCGTAGTGAGTCGTAGTGGGGGTCGGACCTGAGGAAATGCCCGCGGGAGTAAGAAGAAAGGCGTTTTGGAGGGCCACGAAGTGGCCTTACAACGCAAAAACAGGCTTGATTTTGGAAAGCGTTTAGCTTGCTGCCAATGAAGATCGGTAAGCTCTTTACCAGATACGGCCTGCGGAAGGTGCGCCTTTCCAAGAGTCGGGTTTTCAATCGACACCGGCGAAACTCCTTCAGATTGTATCGGTCGATTTAAATCGCGAGAATGGCCTCGACACCGCGATAGCGGTCGTGAACCCAACCGACAAGAGTATTCGCTGGCGATCAAGCGTCCCAGAACGAGGGCGGCCATGATGCCAACGATGGTCCCCCACACACAGGAGCCCGGCTGGCAGTCCGTTTGCGTCACTTGCCGACGCGTGGTAGTCTCATTTCACATAAATGGAGGAAACTCTTAGGGTTCTGAACTCTCTCGAGCGCGACGGCGTGCTCCGCCGGTACGCAATTGGTGGCGCCATGGCTGCCACTTTCTACACGGAACCCGTCTTGACGTTTGACCTGGATATCTTCGTTCTGCTCCCCACGTCTCCCGGGGCGCTACTCACGCTATCACCGTTGTACGAGGCGTTGCGATCGCGCGGATTCTCGGAGGAAGGCGAATTCGTAAAGATTGAGGGGGTGCCGGTCCAGTTTCTGCCTGTCTATAATGACCTCTTGCGAGAGGCGCTTGGCGAGGCACGCGAGGTGCCCTACGGGAGTACGACCACTCGCGTGCTGCGCGCTGAGCATCTCGCCGCGATCGCCGTGCAGACCGGCAGGCAAAAGGACCGGGACCGCCTCCGTATGCTGGTCGACCAAGCGGGTATGAATCGGGAGTACCTGACCGACATACTTGTTCGTCACGGTCTGGAGGAGAAATGGAGAGAATGGACTCGCTGACTCCCGACATCAAACGCCTCTTTCAAGCCAAAGAAGATCGGCGACGTAAGCTCGCCGCCTTGTCGTTTCCAGAGAAAGTGCAGATCATCGTTCAACTTCAGCATATGGCGGCGCCAATTCTCCGGGCGCGTGGAGAGAATGTCGACGTGTGGACGCTGAGGCCGTAAGACATTATCGTAGTCCGCCTGAAGAACCTCGCGTCTCTCAAGACGGTATACCCGCAACCCAGCAGAGGCACGGAAAGCCCAGTGCGCCCGAGGGTTCGCTGAGGTATTGGAGCGACGGGATCGGATCGTCCAAGCACAGAATCCGCAAGAATGCCAGGCAGCGTAAGGCCCATCAGGAGGGAGCGTCAGTCCACGGCCGCTATCCTACCACGCTGTGGCTCGAAACAGAGGCACCGAGTCAAGGAGGAGTTAAGCCGCTTCCGATCACCGGAGGAGTCCAGCGTGCCCTATCTAGACTCTTTTGGCTCCGGCCGGCCGCGTTTCAGCTACCGGACCGATTCGCTCGATCGCCGCCCTTTTGAAAAAACTGGGCAACAGGGCACGCTCCCACAGAACCGGGGTTTTTCAGCGCAATCCGCTTCTAGCCAGTTACCCGACGCACTGTTTTTACGGCGAGGTACGACAGCGAGGTCAGGAACAGGAGGATCAGGCCCGTCCTCAGGTACGTCGCCGTTGAGAATGAGAGCCCGACTCCCGTGCCGAGTGCTACGTAGGCCGCCAGGCAGGCGGGGCACTTGGGCAGCAAAGCCAGCCCGGCGGCAGGGATGATCCATCCGGTCAAGTCGAGAAAGCGCCGAAGGACGCTTGTGGAATGCGAATCCGCAGCTGTGGTTCGCGCCAGGAGCGGCTCTTGTGCAGGCTGCGCAGACGGGGCGGGATGCCCCTTGCCCCCGCCCCGCCGAGACGTCAGGCGAGAAGCTCTCGTGCCCAGGCACTCCGAGCCGCTCCAACCGGCTTTGCAGCAACCACGCGCGCTCACGAGCGATCCTCCCGTGGCTGTCGATGGACAATCGAACCCTTTGGTGGCGAGTAAGGCGCTGATAGATTGACGCGCTCGTTTGTACTGTACCGGTCGTGGTGGCGGACCCATGCCATCGAGAAAGTCAGGCCATCCTCGTCGCGACCCTTTGGCGCAAGGTCAAGGTAATTATAGGTGCCGACCAGGATGTCCAAACCGCGACCGTAGGCCGAATAGCTGTGAAAAATGTTCCCCGTGTCGTCCTTGTAAAAGACGCTCACGCCGGGGCCTTCCTCGCTTTCGAATTTTTGAAGCTCGTAGTTGTAGTACACCTTGTCCTTCGCCATTTCGTCGCTGGTGAATGACACGTGATAGTCAAAGTTGAAGTCACTCGCGTATGACGACACCCACTTGAAGCGCCAGCCCATCCGTTTCTTGAAGGCCTCAATCTGAGGCAGGGGAGCCCGCGAAACGGCTGTCAAAGTGACGTCTCGCGCGTTCAGGTGGACCAATGTTCCGTCTATGTGATCGGATAGAAACGAGCAACTCCGGCAACCCTCCTCCCAACCTGGACCGAGCATAAAGTGGTAGACGATCAATTGGCTGCGACCGTCGAAGAGGTCGGCCAGCGTCTCTTTGCCGTTGGGTCCTTCGAACTCGTAGTTTTTCTCGACTCGGACCCAGGGAAGATCCCGGCGTTGCCGGCTCAACTCGTCGCCCTGGCGCGTGTGTTCTTTCTCTTTCACCAAGAACGCCTTGCGCGCTTCGATCCATTCCTCTCTCGATACGACGCTGTGTTTTGTTCGCGGAGTCTCAAGGGTTTGATTCGGTTTCATCGCTTAATCTCCTGTCTTCCTACCGGTGAATTTCTTCCCCCGTTAGTGGATCGAACGGGATCTCTCCGAATCGACACTCGAGTCTGAAATGACGGCCGGTTTTCTCATGCCGGGATCGCCGGGTTTCAGGACAAAGTCCAGCTGGACCCGTCCGAGGACGATCGGAAGATGACCTCGCCTAACCTGGAGAAGTTGCTCGCATCGGCGAGTTGATAAACGAGCCGGCACGGGCTGACGAACAAGGTGTTGCGCACCGTCCAACTCTATGACCAGGGCCGCCTCCTCGCACAGCAAGCTTGCGCGCCAGCGCCGCAGGGATGGCTTCACTGAAGAACAGCCAGATGCCGACGGCTTTCGAAGCGCCAGGGGTAGACGTCCTCCCGCCCGCGGAACAAGGAGCGAAACAGGGCAATCTTCGCCTCGGGTGAAGAATGGAGGTCAACAACGGCAAGAGGACTACTCATTCCCGACCTTCTTGATCGCTCACGCGCGCGACAATGCGTTTTCGCTGACGAACAGATTCCGGGCGCGAAAGGCGGGAGGACTTTCAAGAATTAGAACCGCACGAAGGGACCCAAGCGGCGAGGCAAACCAGGGTTCGCGCAAGGCGCGAATCGCGCTTCCAGTCCACTGCGGCACGGGCAGATCGAATTTCCCTGCGAGCTCTTCCGCCACCGCAGCGAGATAGGCGTCCTGAACACGGCCGACGCGGCCCAGCGCGGAAGCGAGCAGCGGAGGCGAGTCTTTCAGTGCCCCACCCGCCGGAGACATATAGAATTCATCCAAAAAGTTGCCGAGGCATCGGTCAAAGAAATCGCCGGCAAGGACCATCCGAGCCACGTCTGCCAAGGATTTCGGCCTCATATCCTCCCCTCCTCGAACAGACCCTCGATAAGGTACTGAGTTTTCACCGAAATCCGACTTTCTGGGTAGTAGCTGGCGACGAGATCGAGCACGGCACCGGCAGTCGTGATACCGAGCTGGCGAATCAGAAAAACGATATCGGAGACGTCGGAAGGCTCTCCGGTCGTACCCCCAATGCGTGCCGCCATACATTTCATGGCCAGCAGGTATTCCGGGACAGGCATTGTCAGACGGAGGTTCGGAAATTGAGGCAAATTCCCGACCGTGACTTCCGGCTGGCCCGCAACGAAGCCCTTGACCGCATCGTTCAGCCAGCCTCTCGGAAGACTTTGGCGATCGGCGACCTCGCCAGCGACCTGGCGAATCAGTTGGGCCGGTTCGAAGATTGCGTCCACATCCTTGGTGCTCGGCCGCGCGTTGAACGCAAGCACCATCACCGAACCGCCGAACAGGCACAGTTCCCCGGTGGTGTTCCGCTGACGAAGCTCTTCCGCAACAGTCTCGAGCGCCTTCAGAATTGTTTCGCGAGTCAGGGCGGAACCCGATGATCCGCCATGCCTTTCAGGCGCTGCCATAGCAGCATTTTGCGGCATAACTGGACCTCGGAGCAAGGACCAGGGATGTAAGCTGGTCCACCGGGCTGACTCGCCTCTGAGCGGAATCGCGGACCGATTCGATCGCCGCAGTCCACGGCTCGTCGCGCGCTTTGAGCCAGTCAAATGTCCTCGTTTCGCCGGCACCCTAGATCCGGCATCACTGCCGGAGGGTCCGCACGCCGGTGTGTAATAGTCGGCGAGAGGATGCGAAGATCACCCCCGCACCGATATTCAGCTACGGCAGGTCACCTCACCTCGAATTCGGCTTTTCGCTCGAGGCTTCTCTTTCCCTGGGTCGCTGTCACCAGCAGCGTGTAGCGGCCCGGCTGGCACCAGCTCAATTCGATCCGGTCGAAAAGGAAAGCCGGCGGAGGTGTAGTCTTGTCAATCCGGATCGGCCGCCAAGTCGCTACCACCTGGTCGCCGCTCAAGATTCGCGCATGAACCTCCACAGGTTTGTCGTCCTTGCCCGGCAACACCCATAGCCCGTACCGCGGGTTCTCCGGTTTGTCAAAACGATACGGCTCGAACGAGATCTTTCCTTCTCGGGGATTCCCGAACAGGACTTCCGACAGATAAAGTTCGCGGGGATTTCGGTTCGGCACCTCGATCACGGCCGATACATTCCCCGACTTGCCCGAGACAAGGTCCCTCACCGACGCCCGAACCTGGTAATGTCCCGCACCGGCCGTTTTTGCCCCGTAGAGCCGCACAAATCCTTCGCGCCCCGCTTCTTCGAGCTTCTGTTTCTCAACCCCGAAACCCTGCTGTTTCGCTTCATTCAGAACGACCTTACCATTCGGCCCAATGATCTGGACTACCGTCTCGAGCCTTGCCTGTTTGGTCCCTTGGGGTCCGTCCTCCAACTGAAGTTTCGCGAAGTCCAATCCAAGGTAGGACACTACTTCAACCGGCCCGTCGTCGGGGAAATGCAGGGTCGGCGCAAGCGACAGCTCGAGCTCCCCGAGGCGCAACGGAGAATTGACCAGACCGCTCAGGTCAACCGGTTCGTCGGACCGGGCGATCGTTACGAGCGAACTCGACGAGAAGGCGGCCGCCCGCGCCTGCAGCCGGAGACCCTTCCGCTTCACCCGCACCTTGATCTTCCGCGGTTCGGGCTCCTTTTCCCCGATCTTGAACCCGAGGAGATAATAGCCCCGGTTCTCCTCCAGAATCCGCCCCATCGCTCTCGACAGGTCGTTCTCGTTCATGAATGCCCGGCCGCCGGTCTCGTTTGCCAGGTGGAAGAGACCTTCGGGTGGTTCGAATGGGCTGGGACCCCTGCTGTCCAAGCCGCGCAGGTCCATCGAGTAGATCACCACCGCGTTGCGATTCGCCTTGTCCACCACGTCCGAGATGGCATCGGCCACAGTCTCTCCCTCGGGAAGCCGAGGCAAGCGATGGAGCAGAAAGCGAGAGGCAAACACCACGACCTTCCTGCCCGGGAGCACCTTGATGTAGTCAATCGCCTGACTCACCGCCGATACCGCCCGCAGGTTCTGCTGCATCAGGGACGAGGCATCGATCCCCCTCGGGGTGATAAAGACCGTAGAAGTCGGGGCATGGCCGATCGGCTGGGAGCGACGACTGGCTATCGCCTTCCTCAACATCTCCCGGTCGTTCGTCACCTGGCACAAGGCACCGTTGTCACCATCCACCCAGATCACCGCCGCGAGGTCCCCCGGCCGCATCTGCTTGTCCACGAAAGTCGTGAGTATCCTGGCGGCGTCATGCACGCCCGCCAACGCCACGTGCGCAAAACTTGCGGAACCGCGCGGGGAACTGACCGCGACGAGCGGCGTGGAGATCACGAAAACAAAGACGCGCCGAACCTCCGATGGCCGAAGCCGCAGGCGTGCCTGCTCCGGCCAGACCGGGTCGGTTGGCTCGAGTGGCAGGTACGAACAGTTCTCCACGGGATAAACCCGTTCGCCGGACTCGATCTCAAAATCCTCTCGGGTCAGGTCACTGACTTGCCTTCCCTTCCCGTCGGTGATGATCGCATCCACTGTGTACACGGTCGAGGTCACGCGGAACGCCGGGGGATGGCGCGGGGGTTGCTGCTCGCTCTCCTGTGCCGACGGGAACACGGTCGAACAAAAGATCAACAGAACCAGAACAATTGACTTCAGAGCGCCAGTTCGGAACATATCGTCCATTCCCCACACTCGACCGTGCCCCACCGGAATGGCATTTTAACCGTTTTCGGCGCATGCAGTCAGCGGTTCATCAAGGCGTCTGGTCGAAGGTCCATCGCGTCGCGTTTTCGACAAGATCCAGCGTGAGACCGAAGACTACCGACGGTCGCACCGCAAAGACCGGCTCTTCGAAGCCTTCCATGTCCCAGTCGTACTTCGCCTGGTAGTTCAGGGCGAACTCCTGACGCAACTGTTGGTCCGCAACCTCTTGCGCCGTGCCTTCCAGGACGACACTATCGGACTCGACTTCGACGCAAACCACGCAGTGCGGATTGTCCTCGAGGTTGCGAGCCTTCCGCGACTGCTTCCCAGTGCTGAAAAGGAAGGCGTCGTGCAACCAGATCCCCCAGATGGGCATGGCGTGGGGCCGCCCGTCGGGTCGCGTGGTGCAAAGCCAGTAAGTGTGTCCCTTGGACAGGCGCTCGGCGGCCCAATCCCACGGCAGCAGGCCCTGGCCTCCGTCGGCGGCCGCGATGCCGTAGCCGGGCATGTAAGGACGCGTCGCCCGTGGCGCCGGCTGCTTCTCTAACCGCGCTTTCTGTGTCATACGATCCTGCCTTGCGGTCTTCAACCGCATTTATGGGTCCCCGCCTATCCGGGGCGAGGGCCCGGTGCTGGCCCCTCGACTTGAGATTCATCTTCACACAACAGCCCGTTGAAATCACCCGCAGCCTGTCAGGGGAAATACGGGGAGTCCCCTCTTTTCCCCTGACCGGCTGGCTGTTTGTCGCGTGCGATATGGCGGGCAAGATGAGGTGTCGAAAAAGTCCCGAGGCGGTTGGCTCCAAGTTGGCCCTCAAGCTTGGTCAAGCGAAGGTAGCGGTCGAATGGAGCCGCGCACGACAGCGAGCGGAGCGAGCGAGAGTAAGCGGACCACCAATCATTCACTATGTCGATACATCTAAATACGAAGCAGTGGAGCGAGTCAGGTGGCCGCTTACTCTCGCTCGCTTCGCTCGCTGTCGTGCGCGGCTCCATTCGATCTCGCTTCCGCCTGACCTTGCCCCGGGACCGGTCGAAAGACGCTCCTCGACTTTTGCGACACCCTAGATGTCCGCGCTCCATGACACGATGTCCGCGCTCCAAGGATGGAACTAATGATCGGCAGTCTCCGTTCTGTAGGGTGGCGGCCAGGTGCCGGGCGTGCGCGGGATGTTTAACCGAAACCGCGCTCTCCGACTCGCCTCCTCGGAGCCCGGTTCCAACCGTCAGAAGGAACGTACACATGAACAGGTTGAAACTCCCCCCCTTCGCTCTCCTTGCTGCCTTTTGCATCTCGTTGGCTGTCGCGTTGGCCGCCGCCACTCTCCCTGCCGATGCATCGAGTCTCGACGATGAAATGATGCAGAAGCTGGCTCATGCCGCGGATAAATACCCGCAGGCCAACATTGTCTTCGTGGAGAAACGGCGAGACATCAGGTACGAAGAGGACGGCACTTATATCGATCGGACGCATTGCCTGATCAAAATGCTCACGGCGCCTGCCGTCGCCTATTTTGCGAAAATGCCGGTTTCCGAGTATTACAGCTATCGAAGCGAAGCCAAGGTGGAGCTCGCGCGTGTCATCAGGCCCGATGGAACAGTGATCGAGGTGCCGGTCGACGCGATCTCCGACGTCGCTAACCCCATGTACAGCCGCCTGAACGTCAATGATGAGACGGCGCGGCTCAAGCTCGTCACTTTCAAGGATCTCCAGGTCGGCGATGCCGTCGAGTATGTCGTCGAGGAGAAGTGCCTGAGACCGGTCTCCTCAGATTACGAGCTGAAAGAAGGCAAATACCTGCAGGAAGACGAGCCGGTCATCCACACGCGCATTGAGATCAACGGTCCAGCCGGGAAGCGCTTGAATTACACGCTGAAATGCGCGGAAGGGCTCGCCGTCAAATTCACTTGTGAAACGAAGGAGGACCGTACTTCATATGTCTGGGAAGGACACGATATAGCTCCCTTCATGTCCGAACCCGGCTGGAATACGCGCCAGCATTTCGCAGCACGCCTGCTCGCCTCCACGATAGCCTCCTGGCGAGACGTCAGTCGCACGGGCTACCTGATCAATAAGGCGTCAATGGACGAGGATGACAACCTCCGCGCCGCGGTAACCGAGGCGATCAGCGGGCTAAAGACCGACGAGGAAAAAATCACGAGCATCGTCCGTTTTCTCCGAAAGAACATAGGCTACAAAGGGCTGACCAGCGTGTCTGCTTACCAGGGCAAGCCCGCCACCCGTACCCTGGCGGAACGCTTCGGTGTCTGCCGCGACGTAGCGGTGCTCATGTGTTCAATGCTGCGGGTGGCAGGCATTGAAAGTTTTCCTGCTGCAACAGGCTATGGCAGGGTGTTCGATCCCGAAGTCCCGCACGACATTTTTCAGCATATGATCGTCGCGGTTCCCGGCCCACGAGGCGATTACCGCCTCTATGATCCGACCGCCGTGCTGTGCACCACCGACCGGCTGCCGGGCTACGCCGGTGAGGCTCCTTTGCTGGTCTTCCGGGCGGAGGGCGAAGACCTGTCGAAAATCCCCCACATTCCGGCCAGTGCTAACGCCGGCACGATCCGGGCGAAGAGCCGGATTGGCGCCGACGGCCTCCTGTCGAGTACGGTGACGATCAGCAGCCTTGGAGCCTACGACGAGGATCTCCGCAACTGGCGCAAGAGGGCCAAGCCCGCGGATTACGAGAAACGTTGGAATGATGCCGTGAAGCAGCTGGGCCCGGCGGCAAAGATCACCGAGCTGTCCACATCCGACCCCGGCGACCTGGAAGCGCCTTTTGTAGTAACCGTAAGATACGAGGTTCCCGGTTACGTGGTGCCCGGGGGCGACGCTCTCGAGATCAAGGCCCCCCTTGCCACCGACTGTTTCGAGCGGGTTCTGACGGATATCGTGGCCAGGGCGAAAAAGCCGGAACGCAAATACCCCTTTATCCTGACGACGACGGTCGAAGTGACCGCGGAGGAAACGATCCTCCTGCCTCCGGGTTATTCGGTCAAGTCGGCACCGGAGAGCACCGCAATGGAGTCGAAAGGCCTTGCTCTGAAGATACAGTACCTCGGATCTATCCCGGCGGCCGAGGCAGGCGGTGTTCAGATGAACTTCAGCAAGACGTTCTTCATCGATTCAAGGCAATTCGATCCGGCTGATTATCTCGAGCTTCGGAAGATACTCGACGCGAACTCAAGCTCAAAGAACGTCCAGGTGACACTCGTCAAGGACAAGGAAAGCTGAGAATTGCGGGAGTGCCAGCAGCGCTTCACCCGAGCGTCGCCTCTTGTAATCCGGTATCCCTCCCGGCTTCGAAAGCACGCCAAACGGCCCGGTTGGGAAACGGCTGGTTTCGAGAAAATCCTGGGTTACCGAAGCAGGTTTCGCAGAAAGAAGTGACGGTTGCCGGTGCTCCACGGCTTGGAGCAGATATCGATATCGCCGTCACCGTCTACGTCCGCCGCAACCGCTTCATGGCAGGGCATTTCGGCGACGATGTGCTCCACCCACCGGATCGGGCGGCTGTCTGCTCCTCGGACATTCTCCCAGATGTAGCACTTACGCGGCTCAGCCTTCGACAACGGACCGCCGCCCGAGAAAACGTCAAGGTCACCGTCAAGATCGAAATCCGCGACCGCCAGCGAGTGAAAGTCCTGGCCGTCCCCCTTGTCCTTGATCAGGTGACGCGTCCAGTTTCCCTTCCCGTCGTTTTCAAACCAGGCCACGCGGCCATCCGGGTTGTCCGCCTCGGCCTGGATCACGTCCTGGTCGCGATCCCCATCGAGGTCGACGACCCAGGTTTTGACCGCGAGGCCGTACCGATGATGCTCGCCGAAGTCGAGGTTCTTGTGCCGGCGCCAGTTCGTCCCCTTCCCGTCGACGTTCTCGTACCACGCCTCACCCGTCACGACGTCCGTGTCGCCGTCGCCATCGATGTCGCCGGCAGCTTTCGGCGAGACCCCACCGTGGACCTTGTGCTCTGCGGCAGAAGCGATTTCGTGAGCCACCCACTTCTGGCGCGGATCGGACGGGATTTCATACCAATACAACCCGGTCCGGTCGGAGTTCGCAATCGCGTCGATCCTGCCGTCTCCGTCGATCTCCGCGAACTCCGAGTCGTGGGAGTAGATCGTCCCGATATCGAACTCACGAAACTCCTCGTCGCACGGCTTGCCGGTATTCACGAGGAGCTTCGAACCTGAAAAAATGTCGATCCAGCCGTCGCCGTCGACATCCCGAGCGGTCCCGCCGACATCCGTGAATCCCTTGCCCGCGGGATGCCGAATCCACTGGTCGGGGCCGGCGTACTCCCACCACCAGACACCGCCCCCGGCATGATCCGCCTGGCCGGTGATCCAATCGAGATCCCCGTCGCGGTCCACGTCGGCCAGCGCCGTCTGCCCCATTCTCTGGCCGAAGTCGTCGATCCGATGGGTCGAGAACGCGGGAAAGCCTTGGGTACCCGACTCCTGGGCTGGCCAGCCAAGGATTGCGACCATCCAAATCGGGAGAACCAACAGGCTCGCAAGCACCGTGACCGGGCCCGCAGCAGTCTTCGAACCGTTCTGTCTTGAGCGCATATAATTGGGCAAGGGTAGCAACCTTGACGGGGAACTTACAACTCCGCTGTTCGAGGCACTATCCGGATCAGATGTGAGCCGTCCGTTATCAGGTCGTTAGTTCTCTCATCAGCGCGTCCGTCTCACACCGTTTCTTTACAGTTCCCCCCTTTGCGAACTCAACTACACCAGGCTTGCCAGGCGGCGGAGGCGGAGAATGGGCTCGTCGGCCTGACGGGAGGCGGCCAGATCCGCTTCGAATTCCGCCACCCAGTCGTTATACATATCGGGGTCCACCAGCATCTGCTGCACTACCAGGGTGGTCTCGGCCTCCGAGGGCTGAGCGTACGTGTGGCGCAGGTTGCGCGCCTCCGGATCCAGCCGCAGCCGCTCGTGTTCTTTCAGATAGCCTTCCAGCGCAGCCTTCAGCCGTTCGGCCGTCCACGCGGCGGCTTCGCGGTCCTCGGGCCCATCAAGGGCGGCGATCGCCGCATCGAAGTGCCCAATCGACCAGGCACGAAGGAACGTGAAGATCCGCGTGCGGATGGCCGCGAGGAAAGCCTTGGTATCTCGCGTGATATCCCGTTCAACGACAGCCGCACCGGGCGGCCGCACCTCCGCCTCAACCTTCGCCTCGCCCGCCGGTCGGCGGAGCCGAGCGACAGCCCGCTCCTCACCGGGAAGCTCGATTGGTTCGTAACCCGAGCCCATCATCCGATCCCATTCTTCCGCCAGACTCGAATCGACCTGTCGCAGGAGCGTGCGCAGGTAGAGCTCCATCTCCTGGACCTGGTCCGTCTTCACGCCGTCCGGGACGGTTTGACTGAGAACCTTGTAGACGCTGTTCAGGTGCCGCAACAGGAGCCCCTCGGATCGCTGCAGCTCGTAGTCCATGACGTATTCGGTGAAGGAGCGAAAATTCTCGAACATCTCCCGGGCAATCGATTTCGGCCGGATGTCCTCTTCGCCGACCCACGGGTGTCGATCGGCGAACGCGTTGAAGGTCCCGCAAATGAAGTCGTTGAGCGGCTTGGGGTACTCCAGCTTCTCAAACTCGGCCATCCGCTGATCGTAATCGAGCCCTTCTGCTCTCATTTCGGCCATTCGCTGGTCTTTCACCTTATCGAGCTGCCGGCGCAGGATGATCTCCGGGTTCTCGAGGATCGCCTCGACGAGCGTCAGCAGGTCCAGGGCGTACTCGGGCGACTCCGGATCAAGCATCGGCATGGTCTCCAGGAGGTAGAGCGAAAGCGCCTGATCCATGGAGAAATCGTCCTGCAATTCGACATTGACGCGAAGCTTGGAACCGTACTCGTCCTGCGGGATGAACTCAACGATCTTTCGGTCGACCAGTGCGCGGAACAGCTGCCAGGCTCGCCGAAGGTGCGCTCGCTTGGCAGTCTCCGGCTCGTGACAATCGCGGATCAGGCGTCGCATCGCCCGGCACCCGTCCCCCCGGCGGCTCAGCACATTGAGCAGCATGCCATGCGAGACCTGGAAGCGCGACGTCAGCCGTTCGGGCGGGGAGGCGATCAAGCGTTTGAAGGTATTGATGTCCCAGTTGACGAAGTTGCGTTCGGGGGGCCGCCGCTTCGTCACCTTCTTGCCTTCGCGCGCGGCCTTTTCGCTCAACTTCAGGTTCTCGATCACGTGCTCCGGCGCCTGGACGACCACGTACCCGCGATCGTCGAATCCCTTCCGGCCCGCGCGCCCCGCAATCTGGTGGAAATCGCGGGCCGTGAGCAATGCGGTCTTTCGTCCATCGAACTTGCACAGCCGTGTGAAGAGGACCGTGCGAATGGGGACGTTGATACCGACCCCCAGGGTGTCTGTGCCGCAGATGATCTTCAGCAGACCCCTCTGGGCCAGCTGTTCCACGAGCACGCGGTATTTCGGAAGCAGGCCCGCGTGGTGCAGTCCGATGCCGTGTCGCAGCCACTTTCGGATCTCCGAGCCGTAAGGGCTCGTGAACTTGAAGTCGGCGATCTCGCGGGCAATCGCCTCTTTTTCGTCGCGGCTGCAGATCTTCAGGCTGGTGAAGTCCTGGGCGCTCGAGGCAGCATCAGCCTGCGTGAAGTGGACCACATAGACCGGCGTCTTCCCGTCGGCTGACAGCTTTTCCAGCATGTGCGACAGCGGAATTTCGGACCACGCGTAATCGAGCGGGACCGGCCGGTCGGCTGAGACAACGGTGGCGGTCTCGCGCCCGTTGAGCGTCGTCAGCGCTTCCTCGAAGAAACTCGTATCGCCAAGCGTGGCCGACATCAGCAGGAAGCGGGTCTGCGGCAGAGTCAGCAGCGGCGACTGCCAGGCCACGCCCCGATCGCGATCGGCGTACCAGTGAAACTCGTCCATGACGACATCATCGATCAGCGCGGCCGGACCCTCTCGCAGAGCGATATTGGCCAGAATTTCTGCGGTGCAGCAAAGGATGGGCGCGTCGCGATTGACCGTTGCATCCCCGGTTGAAAGGCCGACATTGTTCGGACCAAGCTCGCGACAGAGATCCATCCATTTGGCGTTGACTAGCGCCTTGATCGGGCACGTGTACACCGCACGGCGCCCGCGTGCCAGGGCGGCGAAAAGCAGCGCGAATGCCACCAGGGACTTGCCCGAGCCGGTGGGAGTGTTCAGGATGACGTTCTTTTCGTCCAGCAGGTCGAGGATCGCCTCTTCCTGGGCCGGATACAGAACCAGGTTTTTTCCGCCGACGTAGTCTAGAAAACTCCCAAGGAGGGTGTCACTGGAGACATCATCGTCCCGAGGGAGGAATTCGTTGAGGGTTACCGCCATCAAGTCCCCTTTGACAGGATTGACAGGATTTACAGGATTAACAGGATAGCAGCCTTGCTTCGAATCCTGCTAATCCTAAAACCAGACCTGACCAATCCCTGGCGGCGTGAAGTGTCCGGCGTTGGTCCGACTTCCAAGTCGGACACTGCCATGCGGCCGGCTGGCTCGATCTTGCAGACGCTATGAAGTGTCCGACTTGGAAGTCGGACCTACGCCGGACATCGGGATCCGGCCGGCTGGCTCGA
>CAYQYP010000386.1:0-47555 GCA_964421755.1 uncultured Acidobacteriota bacterium | reverse complement strand
ATTCGGCAGGGCCAGCGCCTCGAGCAGCGCCTTGCCAAGCGGATGCATCCTGGAGACGGGGATGATGTTCAGACCCTCCGGATTGGCTGGTGTCCCGCGTGACGGATCCCGGAATTGCACATTTCCGCCAGTCGCCGGGTCGAAGATTCCGGTGCCAGGAAGCAGCGAAGAAAAGTCGCCAGTGCGGAAGTCGGCTTCCGGAATGTTCGCAAACGCTTCGTTGATCTTCGAGAGTCGGTGACCCGAATAGTCGATATGGAAGAAAGTGGAATTCTTCCGAATCGGGCCTCCGATTGCCGCTCCGAAAGTATGCTGCTTGAGCGGCGCCTTGTCGGGATTGACCGGGTTCCTGAAGAAGTTGCTGGCATTGAGGGCGTCATTGCGCAGAAACTCGAAGACACTGCCGTGCAGTTCGTTGGTGCCACTTTTGCTTTGAATGGAAATCACTCCGCCAGCCGTGTGGCCGTATTCAGCTGAGTACGCCGAGGTGAGGACCTTGAACTCACTGATCGCGTCCAGATTCGGGCGCATATCCACGTCCGACTCCCGGACTGACGACATTTCGATCCCGTCGAGCGTTACGGAATTGGCTTCAGGCTTCATCCCGTTGACGGAGAAGGTCACATTCGTTGTCGCGCCGCCGACGTCGTTCGACGTGTCCTGGATGCCGTTGGTCAGCATGACCAGTGAAATGAAGTCCCGACCGTTCAGAGGCAGGGCCTTGATTTCCTTCTCCTGGACAATCTGGTTCATATCCGGCTGGGCGGTCTGAAGCAGGGGTGAAGTAGCTTGGACATCGACGATTTCACCTTCAGCTCCGACTGTCAAAACAAAGTCCGCACGCGGTTTCTGATCGACGATCAAGGTGAGCTGAGTCTGAGCTACCCTGAACCCAGGCATTTCGGCCTTGATCTGGTAGATTCCGATAGGCAAGCTCGTGAGGCTGTAGCTGCCCACTTCGTCGGTCAGGGCCGTTCGCGTGAACCCCGTCTCAACTTTTGTCGCAGTGACCGTAGCACCGGGTACAACCCCACCGCTCTGGTCGGTCACGACACCAAGGATCGTGCCCGTCGTCACCTGCGCCAATCCCGTGACGGACAGGCATAGAAGCAGGCTCATCAGTAGCGAGCTGAAAATGGCGCTTGTCCTCACCTTGACACTTAGCTCTGGTGTGAAATTCATTTTCTTCCCCCTCCTTGCGCGAAATTGATCGGAAAGCCTGGGATACCGGCAAGCTTGGCGCTGATGGGCGGGGTCCGGAAAGGTTATTCCGGTTAGCGGGGGCGTTAACGCAGGAAAACGAGCGGGATCATTGGACTGAGGCTGACCGGGGGGTGAGTGTTGAGGCTGACGGTATCGTTTCGGAAATGGCTGAAAAGGCGGATTCCGCCTAGCATGCTCATGCGGAATCTCGGATATGGCGCGGGAGGCGTGGCGACTCCGATAACTGCGATAACGTTTCTGTTAACTGTTATCTCCAGCCAACTGGGCGGCGTACTGGGAAGTCCGGGTGGCCCGCGGATGTAGGCGGGCGTCCGGATGCAGAGGCCAAAAGCCGATTACGATTACGACTACGAGCGCGAGCGCGAGCACGAGCGCGAGACAGAGCCCAACCGCCCGAAGCGTCCCCCTTCCCGGGCGGTGGTCCATTGGACCGGCTGACCAAAATAGACGGGAGCCCCGATGGAGATGGCGGCCTCAAACCCTGAAAGTCATCAGAACCGCAAGCGGAGCGCGCGGGCCCGAACAATCAGCGCTTCATGCGGTCTTGCACACTGACCGAAACCCGGTCGTTGTCTGGGCCCGCGCGCTTCGCTTGCGGTTCTGATGACTTTCAGGGCATCAATCCGCCCGCTCCTCGCGCTCGGGATCGTGATCGTAGTCGGCTTTTTGCCTTCCCTCTGCCCCTTTGCCCTCTATTCCGCATTCCGCAATCCGCATTCCGCATTCGACTGCCCCTTTGTCCCTCTGCCCCTCTCTGTATTATCCTTGTACTTTTCGGAGACGAACGACTATGAGACCAGTGTGCATCATTGTTCGGGACGGCTGGGGCTACAACGAGAACCCCGAAGGAAACGCTGTGGCGGCGGCCGATACGCCGAACATCGACGCATTCAAGGAACAATACCCGTGGTGCCTGCTCGACGCGTCCGGAGAGCCGGTGGGACTTCCCGACGGCTATCAGGGGTCCTCGGAAGTCGGCCACCTGAACATGGGGGCCGGGCGGATAGTCATCCAGGAGTTGAAACGAATCGATGACGGGCTTGCGACAGGCCGGCTTTTTGAAGTGGACACCTGGCACCGGTTGATTGCCAACTGGAAAACCAACCGAAGCCGCCTGCACCTTTTCGGGCTGCTCCAGGACGAGGGCGTTCACGCGCACCAGGAGCATCTTTTTAAGATCATGCGGCGCGCGCGGAGGGAGTTTCCGGAAGGCCGGATCGTCATCCACCCGTTTCTCGATGGCCGCGATACGCCGCCCCGCAGCTGTCTCGAATACCTGGCCACGCTGGACAGGGTCATGGCCGAGGTGGGCGGGTGCAGCATCGGAACCGCGATGGGCCGTTATTATGCGATGGACCGGTCCCGCAAATGGACCCTGACCGACGCCTCATATGCCTGCATCGTCTCCGCGCAGGGGCGGCGCGCCGAATCAGCGCATTCCGCGGTGCTGGAGTCATACGCGCAAGACAAGACCCCGGACAACTACGAGATGTTCGACGAATACATCCCGCCATACGTCATTAGAGACTACGACGGCGTCCACGACGGCGACAGCATCCTGCATACCAATTACCGGCAAGACCGGGCGATTCAGCTGTCGATGGCGTTCGTCGACCCCTCCTATGCCGGCAAGCTCACGGAAAAGCCGAGAGTCGTTTACGCAGGGCTAACGCGCTATTACGACGAATTTCCGAATTACATGCTCGGCGCAATGAGCGGCAGTGGAGCAATGGATAACCTGCTCGGCGAAGTAATCGCCAATGCCGGGTATCGACAATTGCGCATCGCGGAGACGCAGAAGTTCCGCCACGTGACCAGCTTCTTCAACGGCAAGGCAACAACACCTTACCAGGGCGAAGACCAGGTCGAGGTGCGCGGCCGTTTCGATCCAGCTACATTCGCCTCGCATCCCGAAATGGACGCTTACAATGTGACCGACGAGCTGCTCCGCCGTCTTGCCGACAACCCGTACCATTTCATCGTGGTGAACTACGCGAACGGCGACATGGTGGGACACACCGGAGACCCGACGGCTGCTCGCAAAGCTGTCGAAGTGGTCGACGAGTGTGTCGGACGGATCGTCAAGCGCCTGCTCGAGCTCGATGCTCACGTCCTGATCACGGCGGACCACGGCAACTCCGAGCAAATGGTCGATTACTCGACGGGGATGACGAAGACGAGCCACACTCTCTTTCCGGTTGAGTGCATTTACGTGGCCGCCGAGGCTCCCTCGACGACGTTGCGCCCCTACGGGAAGCTCTCGGATCTGGCCCCCACGGTCCTTTACCTGCTCGATCTACCGGTCCCGAAGGACATGGATGCGGTCAACCTGATCTGTGCCGAAGAGAAGCAGTTTACGCGGTTCGCCGCTGCCATGGCTGCCAAGGGCGCCGGGCGGCCGGCCGGGCGCAAATCGGCCCAGCGGCAGTTCGCGAAAGTGGAGGCGTAGGGATACGCCTCGCCCCAACCCGGAGTCACATCGGTCGCATAGGCGAGAGGAAGGGAACCGCGGGCAGGCGGTGCACTCCATCGCCAACCGGAGTACGACCCATCGCATCAGCGTGCAGAACAGAACCGCAAACGTAGCGCTTTTCGCGGAGTGCGCGGATTGTAACAGCTGGCGACTCCAGACGCGTCTGCGGCTTGCTCACGATTTCAATCCGCGCACGCAGCGAGGATGTTGAAAATGTTGACCTTCGTGTAAATAGGCCTGAAAGGCCGACACATATTAGCCCAGGGCGGAGCGCTTTTGTGCGTAGCCCTGGGTCCCGGTTCGAAGCTGATATCCAGCCCTGAAAGGGCGGCACAAATCTCTATCGTGCAACTTGTTACGCCCTTTCAGGGCTGGCACCCTATCTGGATTCCGTAACCCAGGGCTACGCGCAAAGCGCTTCGCCCTGGGCTAATATGTGCCGGCCCCTTCAGGCCTTAAGACCCTTATTCAACACCCTCTCCGCGGAAAACGCACCGTGCGGTTCTGTACCGCTCGATTCCGGCGGCTACTCGCTCCGCGACTCGAACACGCCGAGGCCCTACCCCAGCGTGACTTGTTCAGGCTTCCGGCCCGCAAACCGCGTGATCGTCGTATAACCCGCCTGGCGGGCAGCCACGACAAGCGCATCGAAGCGGTGCCCGACCTCCGCGGGCGAGTGAGCATCTGAAGCGAACGTGATGGTCACTCCCTCTCGGTTGGCTAGGTTCATGAACTCGAGACTCGGGTAGATCTCCCGCACCTGCTTTCGGAGCCCGGCCGAGCTCACCTCAAGCGCTGTCCCCGCTCTCTGCATTTCCGTGAGTACTGGACGATAGAATCTGGAGAGATCCCCCGAGGCGCGGTGCCCGAACTTCTTAACCAGGTCTGGATGAGCAAGGACGTCGAATAGCCGGGAGGCGGCGGCCCGTCGCAACAGGTCGAAGTAGTCGGTCCAGATCGCTTCTATATGCCGAGCCGAGAAGCCCTCGATGAGTTCCGGGTTGTCAAATCCCCAGTCCCCGATGTAATGAACCGATCCGAGGACGAAATCAAAGGGATAGGAAACGAGAAGATCGCGCACGTAATCCTCCGTGCCCGGATAATAGTCGGCCTCCAGACCGAACTTAATCGGCAGCGAAGGGGCGCGGCGCCTTGCTTCTTCGACCATCCGAAAGTATTCGTCCATTTGGTCTGCCGTCATCCGGAAGTCAGCGTCGTAGCCGCCCGGCATCGGACAGTGATCCGAGAAACCAATCTCGTCGAGTCCTGCGATGGCCGCCTGCTCGGCATATTGCCACGGCTCCCCGACGGCGTGCCGACACAGCGGAGTATGCATGTGGTAATCAATCAACATAAGTTGTATTCTTTCCGCGCAAAAATTCTATTTTGATGTTCGAAGCGTGACTTGGCAATGATTCCAAGTCGCGCCGTCAAATGACACCAGGGGGAGATGGGGTGCCTGACAGTCCCGAAAAGAAGCCCGACGGCCCTAAGACACTGACTGAAATAATTCCCGAGCTGAACCGGCGAATCTTGCCGGAAGGCGGTTTTGGCCGTTTGCCGGCGGCACCTTTCGATGCAGTTTCGACCGCCTGGGCACTTCTGGCGCTGCTGGCTTCCGATTCACGCCATGAATCTCTGAGGAGTGCCGCCGACCGCCTGGTCGCGCTTCAGCAGCCGGACGGCCGGCTTTCAGTAGATCGCCGTTTCCCCGATACCCACTGGCTGACGTCACTGCTCGTCCTGATCACGTCGGCCTTGCCAGGGTATGAGAAGGCCGGCCAGAAGGCAGTCGACCGGCTGCTCACGCTCTCGGGAGCTCATTGGGTCAAGAAGGCTGGTGACCCGAACGGACACGATACAAGCATCCCTGGCTGGGGCTGGGCCAGCTTCAGCCATTCGTGGGTGGAACCGACAGCGCTCGCGATCGTCTCGTTGCGGGCCCGGAGAATGGGAGACCACGAGCGAGTGAAACAGGGCATAGCGCTGCTGCTGGATCGACAGCTAGCGAGCGGCGGATGGAACTACGGCAATATCAGCGTCTTCGGCAAAACGCTCTTCCCGACTCCCGAAAGCACCGGACACGCGCTTTGCGCGCTGGAGGGCGCGGTGCCCGAGCAGCGGGTGTCGACCAGCCTGGCTTACATCGCGGGGGAAATGCAAACGCTTCGGACTCCGCTTAGCCTGGCGTGGGGCCTGATGGCCCTGTCCGCCTGGCAAAAGAGACCGGCCGAGGCGCCAGAATGGATCGCTCAAAGCCTCGCGCTGCAGTCGCGCTATGGACCATACGACACACCACTGCTGGCTCAGTTGATCCTCGCCGCATCTGCGCCCAAGGGACTGCTGGCGCTGCTGGGAAGGAAGTTATCATGATGAGTTCCGAGGAACCTGAAAAGCCGGACGAACCCACCGGCGACGAAGCACCGCCGGCCGCTCCGGCCACCGGCCCAGCGACCGACCAGTCCGCTCCCCGTGTGTGGCCGCGCAGGATGATTTTGAAAACCGGGATCGCGGCAGCCGTAACCGGCGCGGCATTTTACGTCGCGCGCGAACTCATGCGTGCACCGGACCAGGCTGCTTTCATCGCCAGGGTGGCACACTACCGGGCGGACATCGCCTCTGTCATCGGTCGAGGACTCGCCGAATTGGGCATTACGGAAAACACCGTGAGGGGCAAAAAAGTCCTGTTGAAGCCAAACCTGGTTGAGCCCATCAGGACAATCGAACACGTCAACACGCACCCAGCCGTGGTCGCAGGCGCGGTACAGGCGTTCCTTCGACTCGGGGCAAGCTCGGTTGTGGTTGGAGAAGGCGCCGGGCATCGTCGGGATAGCTTCACGGTCCTGGAATCGTCCGGGATCGCTGACGTTCTGGCTGAAAACCGGGTTCCCTTCGTGGATCTGAATTGCGGCCCGACCCTTCAGCTCGCCAACAACCGGGGCGCCTCGGCGCTCACGTCACTGGCGGTCCACGCGGCCGTGGGCGAAGCTGACCTCGTTGTTTCCCTGGCAAAGATGAAGACGCATCATTGGGCCGGCGTCACACTCTCGATGAAGAACCTGTACGGCATCATGCCCGGCGAGATCTACGGATGGCCTAAGAACGTGCTCCACTGGGCGGGGCTCAACGAGGTGATCCTCGACATTAACCAGGCGGTCCGACCCCAGATCTCCATCGTGGACGGCATAGTCGGCATGCAGGGGGACGGCCCGATTCTCGGAGAGCCAGCGCATTCCGGGGTGCTGGTGATGGCTCGAAACAGCGTCGCCGCTGATGCGACCTGCTGTCGTGTCATGGGCATCGACCCGTTCAAGGTCGACTACCTCAAGCGGGCATCCGAGGTGCTGGGCCCGGTGGCCGAGGATCAGATCGAGCAACGAGGCGAACGCATCGAACAGGTTCTCACTCGCTATCAGTTGGTGAAGGAGATCCCCGCCCTCGCCAAGCTCATTTAGTTTTAGGCGTTTGGGGCGGCCCCGCAATGCCCTCCCAAAAACCAGCTGCGCCGTTACCTCTTCGCCTCAATCCTGACGACAATGGAGCGCGAAAAAGCAGGCAGCGTCACCTTCCCGGACTGCAGCCGGCCATCACTCCATTTGCTTTCCCAAGGGTCGTAAAATCGAACACGGAGCTTGGACTCCGGCAGATTGTTGCGAAAATCCAACACGGCCCTCTCGATCTTTGCAGGCTGGACACCCTGCTCGAGCTCTGTGCGCCAGTCGTTATTCCTGTCGCGGCACCAGACGAGCAGCGTCGATCGGCCCCGGAGCACACGCACGCGCAGGCGCTCGTGAGGCAACTCGACAGCCTGGAAGCGCTCTGCCGGCGGATCGATTTCCTTCACGGCTTCGGCGAACCGGCCGAACTGAAACCACAGGTTGTTGGCGGCCACATACTGATCCCAGTGCCATATCTGCCCGGCGGCGGCCGCTCCTGAGAAGAAAGGAGCGAAGAGGACATCGTGGAGGATGATGCCCGCCTTATCCTTCGCATAGAGTGCAAAGGGCCCGCTGTGGCCCGGCTCCACCGCACCGCTCTCGGCCAGAACCACAGGTTTTCCCGGATTGAATTTGAGCAACTCGTGCACCGCGTCAGCCGTCAAGACATCCACCGGCCCGTGGCATACTTCCAAGCTCGCTCCAAGGTCCAGATAGCGGTGGACCTGCGCAAAATCGTTCCCGGGCAGCAGAGCCAGCCAACGATATTTGTCTCGGACCTTGGCCGTATCAAAGCTGCCAAGGCTTTGGGTAGCGAGGTTATGGGGGAAACGGGCCCGCAGTTCTTTGAGCATGACCTCGGTCCAATCCTCCCATCCCTGCGCCCTGACCGCGTTGATCTCGTTCCAAAGTTCCCACGCGAACACGTTGGGATTCGAGCCGTAACGGCGGGCGAACCAATCGATCTTTCGGCGGAACTGGTCGCGACTGGCCGGGCCGCTGAAGAAATCGGACTCATCCGAAGCCGGGCCTCCCCGGGATGCGTGGTGGATGGGCTTGGCTGCCCATTTCTGCTCTTCGCGGAAAAAATGACGGAAGTGTTCGAACGTCAATTTGACCCGGATGCCGCGCCGGGCGGCCCGTTCCAAGACTGCATCGAGCCTCTTCGCCGTCTCCGCGTCATAGCTGCCACTGCTTTCCGATTCGACGTCGAAGAAACGGTTGCTCATCCAGATCCGGATGAAATTGCCCTGGTTATCTGCCAGGGAATCGAGCCACTGTCCCATCTGAGCGAGTCCTTTTTCTTCGTCCGACTCGCCGGGAGCAATCATATTTAAACCGATCGGAATGTAAGGGCGTCCGTCAGAGAGCTCGAAGTAGCGCGGGTCTCTGGGACTGACACGAACATAGGCCGGATCGGCGGCGGGGAGGATAGAACCAACCAAGGAGGCAAAAACGATGAGCAAAGGCGCCATGCGCTGAGCCGTCATGGGGCCAATGATAGAAGTGGCAAGTGGCAAGTGGCAAGTGGCGAGTGGCGAGTGCATCGAAACGGTTCGATGTTAGCGCCAAACGTTTTGTGGATTGAGCCGCAAAACGGGAACCTGCCACTCACCACTCGCCACTTGCCACTCGCCACTCGCCACTCGCCACTTGCCACTACTTCGCCGAAAACTTGTATACCGTCGTCGTCGAGTACGTTTCCCCGGGCTTCACAACCGTCGTCGGAAAACTCGGCTTGTTGGGTGAATCCGGGTAGTGCTCTGTCTCAAGGCAGAAGGCCATCCGCTTCTGGTAGACCGTCCCCTTCTTTCCCTTGATCGTTCCGTTCAGGAAGTTTCCGGTGTAGAACTGGATGGCGGGTTCGGTCGTTGTGACTTCCATGACCCTCCCGGTTTTTGGTTCATACATCCGGGCGGCCAGACTCATTTCGAGTCCTTTCTTGTTGAGTACCCAGCAGTGGTCGTACCCGCCGCCCAGCACCATCTGTTCATCCTTGTCGTTGATCCGAGCGCCAACCGCCGTTGGTTTCGTAAAATCGAGCGGGGTGCCCTTCACGCTGCGCAGCTCACCGGTCGGTATGAGGCCCTTGTCGACCGGCAGGTACTTGTCCGCGTTGATCATCAACTCATGTCCGAGGATATCCCCGGCGGCATCGCCGAGCAGGTTGAAATACGCGTGGTTCGTCAGGTTGGCGACAGTCGGTTTGTCGGTTGTCGCCTGGTAGTGCATCTTCAATTCGTTGGCGTTCGTGACCGTGTAGGTAATGGTGGCCGACAGGTTCCCGGGATACCCTTCCTCCCCGTCCTTGCTCAGGTACCGCAGCCGGACTCCCACGCCGTCCTTGTCGCGCACTTCCTCAGCGGTCCAAAGGACCTTGTTGAAACCCTTCGCGCCACCGTGGAGCGAGTTCGCGCCGTCGTTCTTAGCCAGCTTGTATACCTTGTCATCCAAGGAGAACTGGGCCCCGCCGATCCGGTTGCCGTAGCGTCCGATCGCGGTTCCCAGGTAGGCCGTGTCGTTCTGATACCCGGCCGCTGAATCGTAGCCGAGAATCACATCGGCCATCTTGCCCTGCCTGTCGGGCGCCATGATCGTGACCACCGCTGCTCCGAAATTCGTCACCTTCACTTCGAAGCCCTTGTCGTTGGTCAGGACATAGAGATCGATTTGCTTGCCATCCGCCGTTTTACCCCACGCCTGCTTCTTCACGTCCATTTTTGCCTCTGCTTGTGCTATGAGACCGAACAGTGTGACTGCAACCAGCACGACGTTGCACCAATTGCACCAAAACGTTCCGCCAGTGGGCAGCTTCATGCTTCCTCCTCGATTGAACTTGCGGCCTTGATTATAACCAATCTGGCGTTGGTCGTTTTGCAAGTCCACCGTTTAACGCGATGAGCGCTTTATGGTCTCTGCATGGTACATTGATGCGTCAAGCAAGCGAGGACTTCCAGTTGGAGACGACACCATGACCACAATGGAACAGATTCGCGACTTCTTTTTGCAGCCCAAACTGGCGGTGATCGGCGTTTCTACCACAGGCCGCAAATTCAGTAATACGGTGTACCGGGAGTTGAAACGGAAAGGCTATGAGGTATTTGCGGTCAATCCGCGAGCCAGTGAAATCCAGGGCGAGCCCTGTTGGCCGAACCTTCAAAGCCTTCCCTCGCGCCCGGATGGAGCGATTGTCATCGTGCCGGCTACAGAGACGGAGAAGGTCGTTCGCGAAATCGCCGAAGCGGGGATCAAGCGGGTCTGGATCCAACAGGGGGCGGAGTCCAAGGAGGCTGTTGACTTCTGCGTGAGTCATGACATGTCGGTCGTCGCAGGCGAATGCGTCATGATGTTTGCCGAACCCGTCGGAACGCTTCACCGGGTTCACCGCTTCTTCAAAGGGGTGGTCGGGTCCCTGCCGGAGTAGCCTTCTTTTAGTGCCCCGAAATCCGCAATCCGAGATCCCGCAATCACTGGCCCGGTTCTTCAACCTTGAGGATCTGATCGACTTTCACATTCTCGAGTTTCTGCACCGCCCCGCTTGGCCAGGCGACAATCAGCTCCCTGATCACGTCATCCTTCCCGAGACCGAAGTGGACACGCTTATCCGACGCACAGCCGTAGCCGACAGCCGTGTTTACGATGTTCCACTGGCTGCCTGAAGCGGTCGTAATTTTGATCTTCGCCGTCATTCCGTCCCGGTTGCTTTTCTTTCCAGCCGTCTGGATCAGGAGCCAGTGATGGTTGACCGGGGAAACATTTCGCCATGTACGCAAGGGGCCATTCAACTCGGTGACGATCAGGTCCAGACGGCCGTCGTTGTCGATGTCACCAAACGCGGAGCCCCGGTGAACGCCCTTCAGCGTGGAGAAGTCCGGTCCGGCCGATGCGGCGGCGTCCGCGAACTTGCCGTTCTTCAGGTTCACGTACAGAGAATTCGTCATAGGGACGCGCTCCCGAAAGCTACCTCTCGGATCCATAACGTCGCCGGAGGCGACAAAGAGGTCCTTCCAACCGTCGTTGTTCAAGTCGAATACCCCATTGCTCCAGCCGGTCTTGGGACGGGTCAGCAGAGCCAGATTGCTCGACGAAGTGAGTTCTTCGAAGAGGTTGTTGCCCAGATTCCGGAAGAAAGGCATCGTCTCATTCGTCAGTGCCGCCTCGAAAACGTCCGGCTTGCCGTCGTTATCCGTATCCTTGGCGTCCACCCCCATCCCCGAAACGACCGCGCCGGAATACGTGTAAGCAACCCCCGCTTCGAATCCAATCTCCTTGAAAGTGCCGTTCTTCTGGTTGTGAAACAGAAAGGCGGGTTCGGTGTCATTGGCGACGAACAGATCCATCCAACCGTCACCGTCATAGTCTTCGACGCCTATGCCCATCCCCTTCCCGATATGTTTACGAATGCCTGACGGCACCGAGACATCCTTGAAAGTGCCATCGCCGTTGTTGTGATACAGGGAATTGGGCAGCCCCGGGTAGTGCTGCGGGTGGCAGTAGTCCGGGTGGCCGGCGGGCCCGCAGATTGGCTCAATCTTCGGATCCCAGATGCAGTAATTGGACACAAACAGGTCGAGCCAACCGTCCTTGTCGTAGTCGAAGAATGCCGCCGCTACCGACCACAAGGTTCCGTACTGAGGATCCGGGTTCGCCAGGCCTGCGCCCTTCGTGATCTCCTGGAATCGCCAATTCCCCTCGTTTCGGTAAAGGAGGTTTTCGCGCAAGCCCGCGATGAACAAATCCTGGTCGCCGTCGTTGTCGAAGTCCGCGACTGCGACACCGTTCGTGTACCCGCGCCCCTGAACTTCGGCCCGCAGGGTTACGTCCTCGAATTTCCAGTCCCCGAGGTTCCGGTAGAGCCGGTTGTAGAAAATCTCGCTTGATTTCTCCAGGCCCGGCATGGTCGCGCCGTTGACCGCATAAATGTCGAGGAGGCCGTCATTGTCAAAGTCTGCCAGGGCAACACCGGATACCATGGTCTCCGGCTGGTGCCGATGATCCGTGCGGCTCGGCTCTGTCACGAACTTGATCCCCGGAACGGATACAAGATCGAACACGATCGGATCGAAAACGTTGTTGGCAAAGGCCCAAATGATTGCGGTCAGCATAACCGCGACCAGTGGGGCTGTTTTTCGACTAGTATTCAAAATCGGCTGCGGGAAGTACTTCCTGCCGGTGAAATTGTTGTTCGAGTCTCCCTGTCTCCCTGTCTCCCTGTCTCCTTGTCTGTCTTTCTATTCCGCATTCCGCATTCGTCTCCCCGTCTCCTTGTCTCCTTGTCTCCTTGTCTGTCTTACCAGAGGTAGTTCTGGCTGCGGCGGTTGGCACGGTCGAGGACGCGGATTATGTAGTCGCGGGTCCGGGGAAAGTCGACGTTATCGAGGAATTTGCTCCTGGGGTGCGCTGACGTGGCGCTTATCCAGCGGGCGACCCTGGTGTGCCCGGCGTTGTAACGAGCCAGGCCGTAAGGCCGCGGGTCCGCCAGGTGCCGGTACATGTCCATGGAATCGCGGAGATACCAGCAGCCCACTTCGATGTTGTGCTCGGCGGTGAGAAGCAACGACGGGTCGTAGAAGCCCGGGCGGTCATGCCTTTCCCAGAACTCGGCCCCGACCGCCGGCTTGATTTGCATTAAACCGAGCTCGCCCTTTTTCCCTCTTGCCTCCGCGTCGAAGCGACTTTCCTCGTGAACCAGGGCTTTGACCAGGTGGAAATCCAGCTTGTACCGATTGCAGTACTTGCTTATGAGAGAGTCGTATCGCACGGTGCGCCAGTGCGCGAAACCCAGCGTGGCCACTGGCGCGAGGACCAGTAGGGCCAGAAGCGCGATAGCCGTCCTCCTCATACCCCGAACTTTACCACGAAACGGCCGCGATTCGTGAACCCGTCACGCGGGAACGACCACGTCCACGCCCGGATCGTAGATTCGGATCGACACTGGCAGCCTTGCGACGACGTCGCCGTCCATTTGGACCGGCAGGTCGCGGGTGGCCGGGATGTCAACTGACCGGGCCTTGCGGTAAGTGACGTCCGGAAAAGAGACATGATTGCCCTTGAAAGCTGCCAGCAGATACCGCACATAGCGGCGGCGACTCCGGCTCGTGAACAGGCAGACGTCCAGGTAAGGATCTTCGAGGTCCGCTGCAGGCGCCAGCACCAGTTGCCCTCCGTAGTTCCTCGCATTGGCTATGACGGCAAAAGTCGCCTCATACCCCTCTCCGTCGACAATCACCGGAAACGGATCCAGAACGTATTTCCAGAGGGAGAGAATTCCGGAAATCCAGTAGGCACCCGCGCCGAAAGCCTCCTTGAGTCTGTGACTGACGTTCTCGATGATGACGCCATCCAGACCCACCCCGGCCATCAGGTGGAAGTACCGTCCTCCTGCCTCGCCCAGCCGGATCCTTTTTATTCGACCGTCCGCAGCCACCTTGACGGCCTCGTCGAGCCGCATGGGCAAACCAAGCTCACGAGCGAGCACGTTGACTGTGCCGGCAGGCAGGATGGCGATCTTTCGCTTCGCTGGCACCGCGAACTGGAGCGCCTGGTGGATCGTGCCGTCACCGCCGCAAACGATCACCAGCTCCTGATTCGAGAGGTCGACGGCAGGACAGGGTGACACCCCGGGCTGGCTGGCCATTGGCGTGCAGTTGATCCCCTCTCGCCGGAAAAGGCCGACCAAATGCTCAACGCGCTCTCCGGAGGGAGGGCGACGACCGGCGCGGGGATTGTAGAAAAAGAGCGCCTCGGTCATCAAAGAGGAGACCCGCCCGCCCAGCGGCACCTGAGCGGGTTTAGTTTTCGGGGACACAAAACTTAATTCCTTCGCCTACGCGCGGCAGTGCGGACGGTGTGGGAATTAAGTATTATGTCCTCCAAAAGTCTTATCCGCCTGCTGCGACTCGATTCAGATAAGGTTGATGCTCGGGAATTCCGGCCAAGCGGACCCGGAAAGCCTGCTGTACCTTTTCGAAGTCTTTCACGTATTGCTTGCCAATCGGCTCTTCGGATGGCAGCGAAACGAGGTTCATGGGATTCAAGAACCGCCCTCGATTATCCTGCACCCGATAGTCCAGATGTGGACCCGTTGAAAGGCCCGAGGACCCTACCCGGCCGACCACGTCCATCTGTGCAACCGCCTGTCCGGCTCTGACGCTGATCCGTGACAGGTGGGCGTAACTGGTCACAACGCCGCCGGAATGGCGAATCCTGACCATCCTGCCGTACCCGCCGTCCCGTCCGGCAAAGATCACGGTGCCGCTGGCTGAGGCGAGGACCGGCGTTCCGATGGGCGCGCCAAAATCGACACCGAGGTGCGGGCGCCGCCGCTTGAGAATCGGGTGATAGCGGGAATGGCTGAATCGGGAGGTCACACGCGGGTTGAATCGGAAGGGGACCTTCAAGAATGCTTTTCGAACGCTCTTGCCTTCGAGATCGTAATAGCGGGGTTTTCCGGTCTGCGGGTCGTTGAACATAAAGGCATAGAACGTCTTTTCGCCGCGTCGGAACTCGACCGCGAGGATCCGCCCGTACTTAACAAACTGCCCGTCTCGATATTTCTTCTCGAGGATCAGCTTGAAAGAGTCCCCTGGCTGCACCGAAGTAAACGGGATGTCCCACATCAGGATATCCATCAGATCGGCGACCAACCGGTAGCTCTCCCCGTTTGAGGTAAGCGTATTCGACAACGAACCGTTGATCTGACCGTAAAACTCCTCGATAACGGTGTCGAACTCGTACGAGTGCCGGGATGCGGAATATCCAGCGCCATCGTACTTGACCACCAGGTACTCCTCGTCGGAGATGTCGTACTGGAGTGCCGCAAACCGATCCTCCTCAAACTCGATCAGAAAACGATTCCCCGCCATGACGCGGTTGAGGTTGTAGACCCGCCGGGTCTCTTCGATCAGACGTTGCGCTTCCTGAGGCGTGAATTCGTACTTGAGAAGCACGTCTTGAATGGTGCTGGCAGGGGGCAGAGAGTCCTCGAAACGGCGAATCTCAGGGCCCTGATCTGCTGCCTGAAGCCTTTCGAGTCTGTCGATCTCGGCGAGTGTAATGCTCTTGAAAGTAGATATGAAATGAGGCCGGAAAAGGTAAGGATAAATGCGGAAAATGACCAGGACCAGACAGGAATTGAGGAGAAAGATGAATAGCAGCCTATTCCTCGGATAACACATGCTCACTCCTTTCGGCGGCCCCGGGAATACCCTACCCCGCGCTGCTTTGGACTGATTCGAATCAATCCGATCGGCCGCACCCTCCACGTCGAGTGTTGAGCGGGTGCTCGCGCACAATGTCTCTACACGACTTTACCCACGGTTTTTCGTCCGGATCTTCTGAAGCAAGCTCTCCTCTACAGATGCAGGGACCAGTCCCCCGACTGATCCTCCCAGCGAGGAAACTTCCTTGACCAGGCTGGAGCTAAGATACGAGTAAGCTTCGGCGGGAAAGATAAAAACCGTTTCGATGCCCGGTGCTAGCCGGCGGTTCATCAATGCCATCTGGAACTCGTACTCGTAATCGGTCACAGCCCTGATCCCACGAAGGATCACCTGAGCTCCGCGCCTCTGGGCAAAATTAACGAGGAGCCCATCGAAGGTATCTATCTCAACATTATGCCAGCCCGCAGTTACTTTTGCCAGCATCTGGAGCCGTTCCTGCACGCTGAACAGCGGCTCCTTCGCCGCGTTCACGAGAACCGCGACGATCACACGGCTGAACATCCGCCTTCCCCGTTCGATGATGTCCAGATGACCATTCGTCACCGGGTCAAACGAGCCGGGATAGATTGCGGCCACCGATTCAGCCATGGGTGGCTCAATCTTACGCACGGCTCTCGGAAAAAGCAAAGCAGAAAAGCCTGTGCAAAAGCAGACAAGGAGACGGGGAGACTGGGAGACAAGGCGAGGGGCGATGGGTGCCAGAGCGCGGACATCTTGAGGGTGTCGAAAAACGCCGAAAAGACCGATTACGATTACGATTACGACTACGACTACGATCACGAGCACGAGCACGAGCGCGAAAATCAAAGATTCTAACCTGTTGTTGCGTTAAGCCATGGACGGTCTGCGTTTTTCGCGCTCGCGCTCGTGATCGTGATCGTAATCGTAATCGTAATCGTAATCGGCTTTTTTGCCTTTCTCCTTGTCTCCCAGTCTCCTTGTCTCTCCTTTTCGCGCTTGACGGAGGCGTGGCAGGGTCCTATACTCCGACTCGTCGCTCTGCCGGTTTCCCCGACCGTATAGTTTTGGTTTGCCTCGGTTGCCCCCCGGTTGGTTTGCTGGCTCAAATCTGGAACCGCAACTTGCCGATTCTCAGGTCACTCGTACGCAATATCCTGATCGATCCATCCCTGGCCGATGATGTGCTTCAGGACGCATTTACGCTCGTGATCTCCAAGCGGCAGGAGAGCGATTTCAAAGATGAGCACCATGCCTACAGCTACATGCGGCGAGCCGTGGTGAACACGGCGATCAACTACTACCGGCGCAGACGGCGAGAGATCGTAGACCTGAAAGAGCGAGAAGCCAAATCCCGAAGGATCCAGTCGGAGAACTGGACGCCGCTCAGCCTTCTCATCCGGGAGGAACAGGAGAATCTGCAAGCCAACCTGATGCGCCAGGTCCAAACAACAGTCGAAGAACTGAGTCCGGAACAGAAAGAGGCAATTACCCTTGTATTCACCCGGAATCAAAAATTGAAGCAGGTGTGTAAGGAAAGAGGAATCCCGTACACGACGCTGAGAAGCCGCGCCTTTGCCGCGGTGGATGAAATCCGAAAACGTCTTCAAATCAAGGGAGTCCTTCCGGCTACGAGGTCCGGGAGCTATGAACTGCGCAGAAGCGCCATTGATTGAACTTCTCGAATCGGATCTGGGCGAAGCAGAGACCGAGGAATTGCTCGCCCACCTGGACTCATGCGAGGAATGTCGCGAGCGGCTGCATGTTATGGCCGCCCTGTCCGCTGCCCGGCCTCCAAAGGCCCGAGTGCTCACCCGGCCACGCCTGTGGCTCCTGGCGGCCAGCTTGTTCCTCGCCATTTCCCTGCCGATTCTCTATTTCAACAGACCTTCCCCTTCCGTCGACCACCTCGCCACCGGCGGCAGCTACCCGCACTTCGCTCTCCAGACCAGGCAGGGCGGGACCGCAGCCGATAACGAGAAACGGACTCAGGCCTACGAAGCCTATGCGCGAAGCGAGTACGAGGTCGCGGAGCGCCTGCTCCGTGCGCTGCCGCCGGCGCCGGAAACCGACTTTTACATCGGTGTCTCCGAGTACCTCCAGGGGAAGTACACCCAAGCTCTGGTCAGCCTCCAGAAGTCTTCCATCGATCCGAGGTGGAAGAACCCGTCACTCTGGTACCAGGCGTCCGCTCTGCTCCGGTTGAAGAAGACCGGGGAGGCCACACGCATCCTGAGCGAACTGACCAAGACCGACGGCGAGTTTTCCCGGCAGGCGAGAGAACTCCTGGAGCAGATCAGGCGGACCGGCAGGAAAGATTAGGACCGCAACCGAGAAAATGCAGATGGTCGAAACCGGATCGCCATCAACCAGACGTCAACAGCGTGTACTCCAGGCGCCAAACGCATTCTTTCGGAGCCGCGCACGTAGCGTTTTCCAGCGGAGTAAGCGGGTTCTCTGCAAACTGAACCCGCTTACTCCGCTGGAAAACGCCACGTGCGCGGCTCCGAAAAGACCAAGCCCCCGCACGGCTCGAAAACGAGCGGCCGCTTCCCTGCTCTCCTTGTTTCTTCTGCCACTCCTCCTTGCCTCACCTCCGGCCCTCTCGCCCTCCCCCCTGGATCTGCATCGCGAGTTCCGGGTCAAATTCCTGGCCCGAAAGCCGGCAGCGGAACAGATCCAGGCCATCGTCGATCGAATCGGAGACCACTCGTACGATTCACTCCTGCGGTTTCGCCCCGCGACCGCCGCCGGCCTCCGGCTGGAGAGGCAGGCGATGAAAGCCTGGGACGACGGCCAACCGGACGAGGCGTTGCGCAAATACCGAGGGGCGTTCGAAATCTTCGAAGCGGACGGGGCCCGAAGCGAAAGCGCTTTCTGCCTCTACTACATGGCTGAGATCCTGAGCGCCAGGGAGCAGTACGACCAGGCACTCGTGCTGCTTGATCAGGCGGAACTGCGTGCCGTTGGCTGCATTTACCTTGGGGCACTCATTGCAGACAGTCGGGGTTATTGCCTCTGGTTTCAGGACCGACTGCCGGCGAGCACCCAGTCATTCAGCCGGGCCTCTGGATTCTGGCAGCGACTCGACTTCGCGGACGGAACCGTTCTCTGCTGGAACAACCTGGCACTTTTGTGCGAGGAGATGGGATTGGCACGCAAAGCATCCGAGTATTACCGCCAGTCCCTGGCGAATGCCGACCCCTGCCGGGCATCTCCCGAAATCCTGTTCTACCTCTACAGCAATTTCGCCACATTCCTGCTCGGGAGTGATGATTCGCGGGGGGCGAGGGAGTACCTCGCCCGGGCGGAGGCTCTGGGGTCCGTGTCACCAGACGAGCTGTCGCTCTTGCGGTGCAGGGTCGAGGGCGTCGAATCCCGCCTGGCCGATCTCGCTCTTCTCCCCGACGATCTCCCCTCAATTCGGATCGAAAAGCTTCTCCTGCTCGGAGAGCGAGCGGCAGCCACCGGGGACCGCTCCGCAACCGATCTCTATCGCCAGGCATTCCAATTGAGCAGGACATCGGGCCTGCGTCGCGATACCCGCAAATGCCTGCTCAGGCTTTGCCGCTGGTTGGAATCCAGGGGTGAATTTCACGAGGCTGCCAACCTTTACCTCGCCGGCTTTCAGGCGGAAGAGAGCATGCACGCACCCGAGCTGTTTTTCCCTTACTCGCGTACCGTCTCCCCATTGTTCGACGGCTGGATTCGCTCTCTGGTCGGCACCGGATCTACCTGGCAAGCTTTGCGGAGCATTCAGAGAGTCTCCGAGCTCAGACGGACCAAGGCTCGAGCGATTATCCGGACAACGCCGACGGCTCTCGCTCCGAGAACTCCGCTCGATGCTTTCGCACAGGTCGCCGTCCTGGAGGATCAGGCAGGGACGTCCCCGGCCGCCTCAGTTACCTGGGAGCTACAGGACGAGACGGAACCCGATTCGGCCTGGACCGACCCCAGGCTCCGTGGGACTGCCGATACGATTCTCGAACTCTGGCCCGACGGGAACACGGTCTACGTCTGGGGCAGAGGCCCGGGCGGGTACTTCTTCCGTTCGTGTCATCTCCCGGCCCCGTGCACCGAGCTGATCGACCGGATCGTCGCTTCTCTGTACGGAGCGTCGAGCTCGTTGCCGCCACCTCCTACCAACAGCCTCCTGCAGACGCTCTATCGTTCGCTCTGGAAACCGATGGAGAGCCACATGGGAGGACCAGCCGTTCTGCTGATTCCACACAAGGAGCTGCAGAATCTGCCTTTCGAAATGCTGCGTGACAGCGAAGGCAACTGGCTGGCCGAGCGATTCGATTTCTCCTACCTCCCTTCTCTTCCTTCGGATTCCGGATCCCAGAAGGCTGATGGCGCACCGGCCGCGATCGTTCCGTCCGGCGTTGCCGGAGTCTCCACGGCGGCTGATGAAAGGGCGTTTTTTGGGCTTCTGGTGCCTGATGTCAGCGTTCGCAGCCGCCTTGAGCTTGATGCCTCCGAGCGGCCCTCCTGGGTCCACGTCTCCGGGCACATGCGCCTGGATGACAACTTCTGGGGGGCCTCGACTCTCCAGGACGAAGCCGGACAATTGAATGTCTTTCGATTTCTGAAGAAAGCCAGGAATTGCGCTCTGGTTTCACTGGGCGTCTGCGATGCCGGCAATGGTTATTCGTCCCAATCACCGTACTGGCTCGGGTTCACTGAACTGTTCTTGAGCCACGGAGTCGATGCACTGGTGGTCAATCGCTGGCGGATGGACGACCTCTCGAGCAGCATCTACATGGACTTCTACCGCCTCGCGCTGGCCGGTGTCCCGATGGATTCGGCTCTGGGAAGAGCCAGGCGTAATTTCCTGAGGCGAGCCCTTCGCCGCGGCGCGACGACCATAGCCGGGAATAACCCGTTTTTCTGGGCCGGGGTTACCTACGTCGGGTTGCCCGGGCAACGACTCTACCCGGCTCAGCACCCGGGGCCAGCATTGCTTCTCATCGACGGCCTGCTGCTGGGCGGTGCGATCGTCGCGTTGGCACGGTGGCGGTGGAAGGACCTCAAGGACCGCAAAGACCTCAACGACCTCAAGGAGAAAACGAGCAATTGATTGCTCCGGAATGCATGAGGTCCTTGGTGTCCTGGTGTCCTTGAGGTCCTTGGGGTCCAGTAAATTTGCAGCAGGTGGTGAATTGCCTTGCAGCGCTACCCGAAAGCCGGCCAACCGGGCCGAAAAGCGGCGGATTCTGAACAGCGAATCCGCCCTACGACTGAGTGCTTCCGCATACCGGGCGGTCGTAGGGCGGATTCGGTGTTCAGAATCCGCCGCTTTTCGGCCCGGTTGGCTGGCTGTGCACCTCACTGTACGATCAGGGTGATTTCACGCCAGTTCAGTTGGTCGGTTCCACCTATCGCCCCCGTTGTCACGACGAGTGTGCCCAGCCCGGCCCCGAGCAGCGCGCCAGGGCCTTTGTTGGCAGCATCGGCGCTCAGGGCTCCGAGAGCCGCACCGCCCCAGAGGCCGGCCAGCACACCTCCCACGGCGGCGGCTGCCACACTTCCTCCTATCTTTTCGCGTACGATCACGGTTCCCACATCGCTCGCCGGGATCATGCGATCCTCCTTTCCCGTGGAGCCGTCGGACGCTTCGCGCACAGCCAGCATGATCGAGCCTTCGTTCCCGCCTCTCACTTTCCCGCGCAGATAGGTGCCGTCTTTCAACATGATGTGGACGGTCTTTTCCAACACCCACGCCGACAAGTGTTCCGGTCGCACTCGCAACGTCCAGTGGCGAACGCCCGACCGTGCAGATCCAGGCGGCGCGTCGAGAAAGACCTGCTTGTCGGGCATGGCGACGGCCGCATCGAAGAGGGCTCCAAAGCCAGCGCCGACAGCAAGGCCGAAAACAGTGGCCGCCGCCCAGGCGTCCTCCCCTTTATCGGCGACAGATGCCGTAATGATTGACGTGATACCTACGCCGATGCCCGAACCCCGGAGCGTGCCGTCCCAGAGCCGTTCTTTCCTGAACAGGCTGACGGCTGCGATGTCGGAGGCCTGGATCGGTCCCACATGAGTCACCAGTTCCTGGCCGGTGACCCGAACGAGGCTCTCCTGCCGGCGCGCCCCGTTCTTCAGGTAAATCACCAGCGGAGTGCCGGCGGGCAGGCTCGATAACTCCTGCCAGGCGGCCGCGCTCGCGGTGTCAAGCCGGGATTGGGATTGCGGCGAAGATGTAAGACCGGCGACGCACCCGACAACTGCCATCCAGGAGGAGAGGATACCCACAGCGATTTCGCGCATCTTGATTGCTCCCTGCAACCTGGCCGATGCAAGAGGCGAACCAAAAAAGTCGTAATGGATCGCGGACGTCCCGTCATGGATCCCGGACGTCCCGTGATGGAGCGCGGACGTCGCAGTCTGGAGCGCGGACGTCCCGTCCGCACTGGGATCGCGGGCATCTTGCCCGCGCGCCGGGCATCCTGCCCGGCGTCTGGAGTTTTTACATTTCCGGGGGGACAAAAGGCGCCAAGGTTGTAGGTCAGGTTTCCAAATCAACGCCGCAGCGACTCCCAACCCTCCTGAACCAGCCGAAGCACCTCGGTCTCCTCAACCCTGTCTCCCGGGCCCCAGATCTGCTGCAACCAAGGGGCGACCGAACGGCCCGAATCCGAAACCGCTTCCGGGTGCATCCAGGCAAGAGCCGCCGCTGCGCCGATCGAGTAGCGCCAGGGGCGAATGCGCTGGCCCAGCGCCAGGCGGATGGTCCCGATCAGGCGGTCGTCCCAGCCGAGCTTCCTGGCAGGATCGCGGCCCACCCGCTCGGTCGTGTCCCTGAGGAAGGGGTTGGTCATCCGCTCGAGCAGATCATCCGCATACGCTTCGTACCCCCTCGGCGTAAACAAGGCGTCCACCCCGCGGTGCTTGCGAATCAGACCCTCGCCCGACTCTTCGAGAAACGCTTCGCGCAGGAACCTCATCGCAGGTTCGTCGGAGCGCAGGTCACTGATTCGCCCGACGCCCTTCTGGCGGGCCAGGTATGCAGCGAGCGCATGGGTCGCGTTGTGGCCGTAAAGCTTCGCTTCCTCGAAAGGAAGCAGGTCTCGCTTTTCCTCGAAGACCGAGATACCGCGGTCGAAGTTCTTCCCGCCCGTATCCTGCCGGACCTGCGAGATCAAAATCCGATTGAATTCCTCGACGAGGAACGCCCGCCCGCTCCCCTGCGTTACCGCCTCGAGCCCTGCCAGCCGGATTTCCTCCGGGTCCGTCACCATGCCGCTCATTTTCCCGATGACGGTATTGAGAAACTGAACCTGCGAAAGGACGTCCGCTGCGCGGTCCTCCGGCAGTTCCTCCCCGACCGCCTCGGTTAGGATTTCCGCTGCCCGGTTGTGGTTTTCAGCGGCGTACACAATCGAAGTTGGTCCGCCGCGCCTGGCTTTTTCGAGCAAGCCGGCGGCCAGGAGTCGATGGATGCTTCCGGGCGATTCCGAACGATAGAAGGCCACGCTCGGGACTGCGGTCGCAATCTCCCGGGCGTCTGCGACTGCATGCACCAGAGTATGCCGATCCTGCTCGACCGCCGGATTGCAGATCTCGATTGGGCCGATACCCGCCACGCCAATGCCGTCCGAGTGGGCGATGTTGACTGAATAAACTCCTTCCGCGGCACGGACCGCTGCCACGGTTTCGGGAATGACTTCCGCAACCACGAAGCGAGCGAACGAACCGGTCTTGTACGCCTCGTAAAGGAAGAGCCCGGCCTGGATGGCACCGAAGCCGAATCCGACGAAAACTCGCCCGTTAGTCTCCATGCCTGCTCACATTCCAGAAGATGCCAACCGAACCGGCTAGGACAGGTACGCCTGCTCGTCTTCCTTTGTCCAACGGGGGACCGCCTGAATTTCGCCTGTTCTGCGATGCGGATAGACCACCGCCTTACCGTCCAACTCCCGCCGCTTGATCATTTCGAGGAAACGCGGAGCGTGATCCAGGTCGCCGATCCGCGTGATGTGGGCAGAAGCGTCGATGTGACCAGCCGACATGAGCTCGAGCGCCCGGGCGACGTCCCAGGGCGAACCTCCGCTCGAACCGGTGACGTTGATCTCCCGATAATGAATCGTGGTCGTATTCATGGGGACGAGATCGTCCCCCTTCTTCAGGCCGCCAAAGAGATTCAAGACCGCACCGCGGCCGACCAACTCCTGGGCGGCTGCGATCGCTTCACGGGAACCGACCGCCACGATTACGTCGTCGGCGCCTGCCGACGCGGTAAGACTGGCTGTCAGCTCGCTCAGATGCTGGCGAGCAGGGTTGTTGATAACCAGTTTGATGCCGAGACGATCCGCCCGGTCGGCAAAAAGCACGCGGGTACGCTCGAGCCTCTCTTCGAGAAAATCTGAGACGATGATGGCGCGCGGACCATAATTCATCGCGAGATCCACATGCATGCGCCCCATCGCCCCCGCCCCGATGACGACAGCGACTCCGCCTCGCCGCAGTCCGTTGCACGCCCGCCTCGCACACATGGCCGAGTCCTGCTCGAGGTGCAGGTGATGGTCCTGGGCGGAGATCGCACAGGACAGCGGCTCGGCCGTGGCTGCGTGAGCGTAGGCGAGAGCTTCGTCGGGAAGGGGAAGCAGGCAACCGGCCTCGAGCACCTCCTCCGAGATCAGAATGTACTCCGCGAGATGGCCCGGTAGAGTGTAGCCAGCGGCCGTCTTGTGAACCGACTTTCCCTGGTCTCTGTAGCGCTCGCGGTGGTTGATCGGAGCATGGTCAACCGCCGGCTGGATGACGTACCGCGCACCCCGGTGATATTGCCCGGCCAGCTCGGCGCCGACGCGGCAAATCGTGACCGCCCCCTCGTCGCCAAGAATCAGGGGATAGCGTGAGACGTCCCATCCGGAGAGCAGCGGATGGTCGGAGCCCTGTTCGACCAGTTTGATGAGGGATGTGCAGATCCCGGCCGCGTCAACCCGTCCCACCAACTGCCTGGGTCCCGGCCGGGGTGTCTCGACCGTCTCGACGCCGAGGTGCTCGAACCCTTTGCCTCTCAGGACAAGTGCCCGCATACGGTCCGGGATGTTCTCTAGAGTGTTTCTGTCCATGATTCTCCTCAAGTGGAGTTTCGGGGACACAAAACTTAATTCCTTTGCCAGCGGATCGGTGGCAAAGGATTGGGAATTAAGTATGTCACCGAAACTGCTCTAGCCGGTCCTTCACCGCGTTCAGGAAGCGCGCCGCGAGGGCGCCGTCAACCAGTCGGTGATCGGCCGAGAGCGTCATCTTCATGACCCGACGGATCGCAACGGAATCCTTGATCGCCACTGGCTGAGCCTTGGCCGAAGAGACCGCGAGTATGGCGCTCTCCCCCGGATTGATGATGGCCGTGAAGTGATCTACGTTCAGCATTCCGAGGTTCGAAATGGTGAAGCTGCTCCCCCTCATTTCATCAGGCGTCAATGTCCCAAGTCTTGCCTGCTTGACGAGACCCTTGGTTAGCGTGGCAATCTGCTCCACGGTCAACCGGTCCGCGTTCCTCACAACCGGAACAACCAGGCCTTCGTCAAGCGCCACTGCCAGACCGATGTGAATTTCCGCATGGCGTACGACGGTGGTTCCGTCCGTACTGCTGTTGCACGCCGGGAAATCCTGAAGAGCGCGCGCCGCCGCCCAGACCAGGAAGTCCGTTAACGATGCCTTATCGCCGGTTTGCCTGTGCTCTTGCCGGAATCGTTCGAGCTCGGTGACATCCACCGTGATCGTTACCGAGAAGTGGGGAATCGTGGTGTAGCTTTCAACCAGCCGCCGTGCGATCGTGCGTCGCATCGACGAGAGCGGCTGGGCGTCCTGCGCCGCAGCAGGAGGCGCGAGTTTTGACGGCCGTTCGAGGGCGGCCCGCACATCGCGCTCGATGATCCTCCCGCCGGGACCACTTCCCGTCAGAAGACGAGCGTCCACGCCATGAGCGAGTGCGAGGCTAGCCGCACGCGGGCTGATTCGAAAGCGCCCTTGGGCGGGCGCGGGGTCCACTAGTGGGGCCCGTGTCTCGAAAGGCAAGCTCGGCTCGGATCCGGCCAGCCGGACCTCGGCAGGTGGCGGTGGGGTCGCTGCCGGCATTTCTGGGACCGTTTCTCCCGGCCCCCCCACATACGCCAGAGTCGTCATCACGGGAACGGTCTCGCCTTCCGGGACCACAATTCGGAGCAAGGTGCCGTCGTAGAAGCTCTCCACTTCCATCGTAGCTTTATCCGTCTCGATCTCGAGGAGACTGTCCCCTTTTGCAACCGGGTCGCCTTCCTTTTTCAGCCAACGTACGACCGTGCTGTCCTCGGTCATCTGGCCCAGCTTCGGCATGATGATTGGGTTTGGCATGCTTGGGATCCATCCTGTAAATCCTGTCTGAAAACTGTTTTACAAAATCGTCTGCGCCGCCGCCGCAATATCGCCCGCCGTCGGCAGGAAGACTGCCTCGAGGATGTGCGACTGCGGCGCGATCCCATCCTTGGCGTCAACGCGCAGCACCGGGGCATCCAGGTAGTCGAACACTTCTTCCTGAACGCGGGCAGCCACTTCGGCTGTAAAGCTGCCGATATGCACGCAGTGACTTGCAATCACGCAGCGGCCGGTCTTTCTGACCGATGCATAGACGGTTTCCATATCAAGAGGAACCAGGCAGCGCAGGTCGATGACCTCCGCCTGAGTGCCCGTTTGGGCCAACTGCTCCGCCGCCTTCAACGCGTCGAGAACCGCCGGACCCCAGGCAACAAGCGTGATGTCCTTCCCTGCCCGCTTGACGTCCGCTTTCCCGAGCGGAGTCAGGTGGTCGCCATCCGGAACCGGCCCTTTTACGCCGTAAAGCAGCTGAGATTCGACATACATTACCGGGTTGTTGTCCCGGATCGACGATTTCAAGAGTCCTTTGGCATCCGCGGGCGTCGATGGGTACACCACGTAAAGTCCGGGGACATGGGCGAAAATTGACTCGAGCGTCTGCGAGTGCTGTCCGCCGTATCCCTTGCCTCCGCCGACGGACACGCGGATGACGAGCGGCACCTCGTACTGCCCGCCCGACATATAGTGCCACTTGGCCGCCTGGTTGCTGATCTGGTCGGACGCCATCAGCGTGAAATCCATGTACATCAACTCGACGACTGGCCGGAGTCCAAGCATCGCCGCGCCGACGCCGGTTCCACAAATCACCGCCTCGGATATCGGGGTGTTAAAGACTCGGTCGCGACCGAAGGCCTCCAGAAGGCCCTTGGTCACCTTGAAAGCGCCGCCATATTCCGCGACATCCTCTCCGTAAAACATCACGCGCCCATCCCGCTTCATCTCTTCATAGAGAGCCTCCTTGATCGCGTCACGGTAAGTGAGCTCTCCGTCCGCTCTCTTGATGACAAGGGGTTCGATCACCTCAACCCGGCTGTGCGGCGGCGGTACGTCAGTCGAGGTGGTTGTGGTGTACATGTAGCGGATGACATCGCCGGGGACCGGATCAGGTGCGCCGGCTGCCCGGATCGCCGCGCAGGCATTGCGCTGCCGGACCTTCGCTTCGATATTCGCTACCGCCTGGTCATCCAGGATGCCGCAGTCCAGCAACTGGCGCTTGTACGTCTCAACGGGATCGACCTGTTTCCAGGCCGCTTCTTCTTCCCGCGCCCGGTATTCGTTGCGGGGATCGCTCAGCGAATGACCGTAGTATCGATAAGTGTTGATCTCCAGGAAAAATGGACCGCGCCCCTCCCTGCAGCCGGTCGCCGCGTTCTGGACGGCGTTTCGAACCGCCAGGACGTCCATGCCGTTCACCACTTCCGCGTGCATGTTGTTCTCTGCAAATCCCGCGGCCCGCCGGGCCATGTGATCGATTCCCATCACCTCGTTGTCCGCCCGACCGGTCATGCCGTAGTGATTGTTGATAACCAGGAAAATGATAGGAAGTCCGAAAGACCGCTCCGCCAGTTCATTCGAGAACTGCCGCTGGGCGGCGAAATTGAGCGACTCGAGCACGACCCCGTTTGAATATGCGCCGTCGCCTGCAAAACAACAGACTACGCCACCGGACCGCAAATAACGCAGGCCGAGAGCGGCCCCCGTTGCGATCGGTACGTTTCCGCCGACGATGGCGTTCGCGCCCAGGTGTCCGACGGAGAAGTCGGCGATGTGCATGCTCCCGCCGCGTCCCCGGCAGTAGCCGTCTTCCTTCCCGAAAAGCTCGGCGATCGTCCGATACACATGGTCCTCGAGCGCTTTTTCAAGCAGCTGGTCACGGGTGAGCGACGCGGGGGCCGCGCCCAGGCGCTGCCGCAGTTGTTCGTCGGTCATCGTGCGCAGAGCTATGCATCCGCGCGCGATGCTGTCTCCGTGGCCTCGGTGAGTCGTCGTGATGTAGTCACCCGAGCGCAGCGGGCTGCAGCCGCCGACCGAGCTCCCTTCCTGGCCGACCGAAACGTGCGTCGGGCCGCGGTAGTTGAAGCCCCGAATCGGTTCATAGGCGCCCGATCGAAGCCGCACGATCATTTCCTCCACTTCGCGGACGATCAGCATGTCTTCCATGAGATCGATTGCCTGCGCGGCCGTGAGAGCGCCGGCTGCAAGTTCGGTTTTGACACTTCCGCTGAAACGGTAGGCAGGAATCTCACCGCACGTGATCGTGAACGGTGTGAAATCCGGCCTTGAATTGCTCAAGTAACTCGACATTTGGAAAAACCTCTGACGGAATAACACGGATGAAAGGCAGCGGACAGACACGGACCAACCGTGACTCTTGCCTTACACCAACACCACTTCGACTCCCTGCTCGCGGATCTCCCCAGCCCACGCCTGGTCAAGGCCCTTGTCTGTAATCAGCATGTCGACCTGAGATAACTCCCCGGCTCGGCTGAACGAAACCTTCCCAATCTTACTTCGGTCGGTGAGCAAGATGACCCGCCGGGCCCGGTCACTCACGCGTTGCTTCGTGTAGGCCTCGCCCGGATCGGTTGTTGTGAGCCCTGCCTCAACTGTCAAACCGATTGTTCCCATGAATGCCGTATCGACATTCAGTTGCTCGATCAACAGGCGGGTGAGCGGGCCAACCAGTGTCTGGCTCAGCCGGCGCAGCTCACCGCCAATGAGAATCAGCCGGGGACCGCGCCCCGCGAGCTCCAGAGCGGCCCGCAGCGAATTCGTCACGACAGTCAGGTTGGTCCGCTCGCGAACCAACCTGGCCAGCTCAAGAACCGTGCTGCCTCCGTCCAGATAGATCGTATCGCCTGGCTGAATGAACTTGAGCGCTGCCTGGGCGATCCGGTGCTTCTCTCGCGCCGCGATCGCGGTCTTGTCATCGAACAGAGGCTCTTCCAGCCGGCTCTCGATCCCCACCGCCCCGCCATGCACCCGGCGAATCTCGCCGAGGGACTCCAACTGGTCAAGGTCACGCCGGATCGTGGCGGGCGAGACCTTCAGCACGCGGGCAAGATCATCGATCCGGACAACGCGAGTCTGGCGAACCATCGCTCGCAGGCGGTCGAGTCGTTTCGCGCCCAGTTCCTTGTGCGGCAGATTGTTTCTGTTCATGCTCTGGTCTGACAGATTTTTAACATAAACAAACAAAAATGAACAGACTTTTGCAATGGAAGATCTCGAGGAACCGGCGGATTCAGCCAACCGGGCCGAAAAGCGGCGGATTCTGAAAAGCGAATCCGCCCTACGACTAACCGGTTTCGCACGGCGGGCGGTCGTAGGGCGGATTCGCTTTTCAGAATCCGCCGCTTTTCGGCCCGGTTAACTGACCAGACCAGTGGTAGTGAGTGCGCAGCGGGCAGCGGGCAGTGCGCGGTCGGCAGTGCTTTTTCCGCTTGACGGTTTCCGAGGCATGTCCTAGAGTTTCGGAAAAACGTTTTCCTGAAAGCGGAGGGTACATGTCCAAGAAGAGTAGCGATCTCACCCGACGGGCTTTCCTGACCCGGACGTCGCTGGCGCTGGCCGCCCCGACGATCATCCCCGCATCCGTCCTCGGACGGGACGGACACGTCGCACCGAGCGAGAAGATCATCCTCGGAGGGATTGGCCTCGGCAGCCGCGGCTCGACCGTCCTGCGCTCCATGTTGTCCGAGACGGACGTGCAGTTCGTCGCCATCTGCGATCCCAACCGCTCGCGCCGCGAAGCCATCAAGCAATCGGTGGACGCGCGCTACGGGAACACCGACTGCGCGCTGTACCGCGACATCCGGGAATTCCTGGCCGCTCGCACCGACATCGACGCCGTCCTGATCGCCACGGGTGACAGATGGCACGCGCTGGCGTCGATCCTCGCGATGCGTGCGGGAAAGGACGTTTACTCGGAGAAACCGTCGGCTATGACGATCGCCGAAGGCCGAGCCGTCGTGGAGACGGCCAGGCGCTACGCGCGCGTCTACCAATCGGGCATCCAGCGGCTGAGCGAGGCCAATTTTACCTTTGCAAACGAACTGGTCCGTCTGGGACGCCTCGGTGATGTCAAAACCGTGCGTGCTCACATTGCCCCCTGGGATGCCGCGGAGATGAGCCACGAATGGCTTCCCGCGCAACCCGAACCGCCCAAGGATGAGATGGATTGGGAGCTCTGGCTCGGTCCCTGTCCGTGGAGACCCTACAACGCCGCGTACACCGCGGGAAGATGGCGGGGGTACTATGACTTCCACACCAGCTGCATCGGCGAGTGGGGCGCCCATACTTTCGCCCAGTGTCAAGATGCCATCGGTGCCGGTACCACCGCAGGCATCGAATACTCATACGTCCCAAATGACAGCGGGGACGGTATGGTTGTCCGTTTCGCCAACGGGGCCCGGATGATCCTCGAGCGGGAAGGCTGGCGAGGCACCTGCGGCGTCAAATACGAGGGCACGGACGGGTGGGTGTCGGTTGCCGACGGGTATGAGAAGCCCGATGTCTCTCCCGCCGCGCTGCTCGGGGATTTTCGCAAGATCGTGGCGAACTATAGAGCGCGCACCCAGCGTCCGATGAACCACGGGCGTGACTTCTTCAATTGCATTAAGTCGCGCCGGCTCACCGTGACCAACCCCGAAGTCATGCATTACTCCATGTCGACGGTGCACGCCGCCAACATCTGCATGTGGCTGAAACGGGACGTGCGCTATGACCCGGTTAAAGAAGAGTTCGTGAACGATGCAGAGGCAAACCGGCTGCGCTCACGTGCCATGCGCGAGCCCTGGATCATTTAGAAGCATACATAGCCAGACGTGAGTGAGAGGAACCAAGCCATGCCAAGTGCAAGACTAACCATATTGCTCAGCATCGCCCTCCTGTCGGCCGGAACAGGCCGCCTGTGGGGCCAGACCGTTCCCGAAAAGACCGATGCCAACATCAAGAGACTGGTCGCAGTCGTGAAATCCGACGCGGGCCTGAAAGAGAAAATGGACGCCTGCCGGCAACTGGGCGTCATCGGCGACAAGCAAGCGGTGAAACCGCTGGCCGCCCTTTTGGGCGACGAGAAGCTGTCGCACATGGCCCGGTACGCGCTCGAAACGATTCCTGGCCCTGAAGTGGACGAGGCCTTCCGCGCGGCCCTGAAGAAGTTGATAGGCAAGCCACTGGTCGGGGTGATTGGAAGCGTCGGGGTTCGTCGGGATTCAAAAGCCGTCCCCCAGCTCGCGCTCCTGCTCAAGAGTCCGGAGGAGGACATCGCCGGTACAGCGGCCAGATCGCTTGGGAAGATCGCCGACCGCCCGGCTGTCAAGGCGCTCAAGACAGCGCTCTCCACGGCTACCCCTAAGACCCAGCCGGCTCTTGCTGAAGGGCTGTTCCGCTGTGCCGAAGCGTTGTCGGCGCGCGGCCAGCAGAAATCAGCTGCCGAGATCTACGACCAGCTCCTTGCGGCCGGCCTTTCCCACCAGATTCGTGCGGGCGGCCTGCGCGGTGCCATACTCGCTCGCGGACAGGACGGCGTAACGCTTCTGGCGCAGCATCTGAAAGGGAACGATCCGATTCTCTTCCTGGCCGCACTCAAAACGGCGCAGGAAGTTCCAGGACCCAAAATATCGGAAATCCTGATCGCCGAGCTGAACCGTCCGGGAGCCGATCGCCAGATCGCAATCATGCAGACCCTGGGGAAGCTGAAAGAGGCGGCCGCCTCCCCGCTGCTGGAGAAGATCGCACAAAAGGGCGAACCGCAGACCCGCGTGGAAGCCATTCAGGCCCTAGCTGAGATAGGCGCTTCTTCCACCGTGGGGGCGCTTTTCGCCCTTCTCGTCGATCCGGACGCCGCAGTTTCGACCGCCGCTCGCGACGCGCTGGCTGCTTTTCCGGGTTCCGAACCGGACCAGACGCTGCTGGCGCTGGTTACCAGCGGTCTGGGGCAACAGCGGCTCGCGGCCATGGAACTGGTCCTGCTTCGCAGAACGAAGAGTGCCCTTCCGGCGTTGAAGAAGGCCGCCGAAGACTCCGATCCAGTGGTTCGCCGGCGGGCAGTCGAGGCAGTCGGAAAGGTTGGAGAGGCCGAGGATCTTCCTTTTCTTCTGGCCCGGTTCCCCGCATTTCAGGCCCCGGAAGACATCGCCGTCATGGAAGCGGCTTTTGCGGACCTGGGGATCAGGTCATCGGACCGGGAGGCCTACGTCGCCGCCCTCGTTGGAGTCAAGGGACTCAACGCGGAGCAGCAGGCGAGCGTTCTCAGAGTGCTGGGCATCCTGGGAGGCAAGAACGGTATTGCAGCCGTTCGCGCAGCCGTGCACGACCAGTCGCCGGAAATTCGGGACTCGGCTACTCGAGCGCTGGCTGCCTGGAAGACCCCTGACGCCGCGCCTGACCTTCTCGAGGTTGCACGCGCCGCAGGTGACTCCAGCAATAAGGTTGTCTGCCTGCGCGGCTACCTGCGCCTGGCTTCGCACCCGGACCTTTCCCCGGACGAGCGGATGACGATGGCAAGCAATGCGCGTCCTCTGGTCACGACCGTCGAGGAAAAGCGGATGTTGCTCAGCGTTCTCCAGCGAAACGCCTCGACGAGCTCGATGTCCATGGCTGCCGGGTATCTCGATGATCCTGACGTTAGGGAGGAGGCGAGCCTCGCAGCCACGGCCATCGCTGAGGCAATCGTCGAGAAGCACCCGGCAGAGATAGGGCCCGTCATGGAGAAGGTCCTGAAGGTCACCGGCACTAAAGCGGTCGCCGATAGGGCCAAGGCGGTGTTGGCGAAAGCAGGGAAGGTCCTCAACTAGAGGCAGCGGGCAGCGGGCAGCGGGCAGTGGGCAGTGGGCAGCGGGCAGCGGGCAGTGGGCAGTGGGCAGTGCGCAGTGGGCAGTGCGCAGTGGGCAGTGGGCAGTGCGCAGTGCGCAGTGGGAGTTGGCCATGCACAGGGAAAGGGCGAATATCAAGGACGTCGCGGATCTCGCCGGCGTCTCGATCTCGACTGTTTCGCATGTCAGGCGCGGGACGAAATTCGTCAGCGAGACGCTCCGGGACCGCGTTTCGGCAGCCATCGAGCACCTCAAGTACGAGGTCAATCCGGTAGCCAGCGGCCTGAAAAGCAAGGCCACCCGAGTCCTCGGGGTCGTGATTCCGAACATCAGCAGCATCTTTTTCCCAGAGGTTCTGAAGGGGATTCAGGACTATGCCTTGCGCGTCGGTTACAGGCTGACGTTCTACAACACCGGATTCGATGCGGACCTGGAAGTGGACGTGATCCGCAGGCTGGTGGGCAGCTGGGTGGACGGGATCATCCTCGATTCCGCGGCTCCCTTCGAGGACAGGAAGTACCTCGACTTCCTGGCCGAGCTGGGGGGTCGCAAGAAGCGCATCCCGGTGGTGAGTCTGGAGCGCGAAGTTCCAGGCGGGCAAGTGCGATCCGTCCGAATCGACAATTACGAAGGCGCGTGCATGGCGATGCGGCATCTGCTCGAGTGTGGCTGCCGCCAAATCGCGCACATCGCGGGCCCCCGGGTCTCCTGTGTTGCCGACAGCCGGCGCAGAGGGTACCGGGACGAGCTGAAGCGTGCGTCACTCCCGTTTGACCCGAAGCGGGTGGTTCCGGGCGATTTTTCGCCTAGGGACGGCTATCGTGCCATGCGAAAACTGCTCGAACGCGGTCTCGAGATCGACGGGGTGCTCGTCGCCAATGACCAGATGGCGATCGGTGCGATGCGGGCGATCAGGGACCGCGGTTTGGATATCCCCTCGGATGTCAAGGTGGTTGGTTTTGACAACGTTTTCGTCTCCAGCCTGGTCGAGCCGTCACTGACAACGATCGCGGTCCCCCGTTACCAGATGGGTTTTGAGGCAGCCAGGCTACTCGTTCAGTCCATCGAGGACCCGGAAAGCGCGAAGGATATCTTGCTCCCGATAGAACTCGTGGTCCGCAATTCCACGCGGTCTGAAAGCCACCGGGAATGGGACCTGCTGAGCTGGTAGGGACCTGCCAGCGGGCAGCAGGCAGCGGGCAGCAGGCAGCGGGCAGCAGGCAGCAGGCAGTTGGCAGCGGGCAGTGCGCAGTGCGCAGTTGTCTCGACAAGGAGACCATCATGAAGAAGATCTCGATCGGTACCTGGGCCTACACGATTGGGCCGTATGCCGAACATCCGGTCCCGTGGAAGGATGTCTGCACAAAGTTGAAAGCTCTCGGCTTTGACGGGGTTGAGCTTGGTGGCTTCCGTCCACACCCGAATCCAGATGACCTCCCAACCCGCGAGCAGCGGCGGGAAGTGCGCGACGAGTTGAGGTCGCTGGGCCTCGACTGGTCGGGACTGGCCGCAAATCTCTGGAGCCAGCACCTGATCGACAGCGACGACCCGGCCGCTTACCTCGCCGAATTCCGCAAGAATCTGGCTTTCTGCCAGGATCTCGGGATCCCGGCGATTCGTGTCGATACCGTGCAGCCACCCACGATTTTCGATCAGGTGGAACCCGAAACGGCCCGGCGCCGCGTCGTCGAAACCTGGAAGGCCTGCGCAGCCGAGGCGGCCGATCGGGGCGTGCGAGTCACTTGGGAGTTCGAGCCCGGATTTGCCTTCAACAAACCCTCGGATATCGTTCGGATCGTCGACGAAGTAAACAATGACAATTTCGGAGTCCTGTTCGACACCTGCCACGGGCATATGGTCGCGGTCCACGGGGCGCGCCAGCCGGGGCGGAGGGAAACCCTGCCGGGGGGTGCGGTGGAGCTAGCCAGGATGCTGCGCGGCAAGATCAATCACCTTCATCTAATCGACTCGGACGGGACGCTGCACGGGGATGAAACGTCGACCCATGCACCTTTCGGCGAGGGGGTCATCCCCTTCGACAGCCTGCTGCCGGAGCTCGTCCGCAACAACATGGGGCATGACTGGTGGACGATCGACCTCTGCTTCTGGCCGGATGCCTGGCCTGTCACCGAGAAATGCAAGCAGGCGGTCGATGAACTGAACAGGAAGTTCGGGGGGTAACCGGGACTTTCTCAACGCTCGCCAACCGGGCCGTAAAGCGGCGGATTCTGAACAGCGAATCCGCCGCTTTACGGCCCGGTTGGCGAGCGTCCAGTGGCCAAGGGGAGCGACAAACGATGACGAAGAAACTCAACATCGGGCTGATCGGTTGTGGGTTCATGGGGCGCGCGCATTCGAATGCCTGGCGCAAGGTGTGGAACTTCTTCGATGTCCCTTTCCTGCCGGTCCTGAAAGCCGTCTGCGCCCGGCGCGAGCCGGAAGTCCGGGCTTTCGCCGACCAATGGGGCTATGAATCCGTCGAGACCGACTGGCGCAAGCTGATTGAACGTTCCGACATCGATGCGATCGACATCTGCGCTCCCAATGACGTGCACAAGGACATCGCAACTGCCGCCGCAGCGGCAGGGAAGATGATTCTCTGCGAAAAACCGCTCGCCCGGAACGGGGCTGACGCCCGCGATATGGTGGACGCCGTGGAGAGGGCTGGCGTCCCAAACACCGTCTGGTACAATTACCGCCGCGTTCCGGCCGTCACCCTCGCGAAGCTCTTGATCGACGAGGGCCGCCTGGGCAAGATCTTCCACTACCGGTCGGTTTTTCTGCAGGACTGGACGATATCGGCCGACCTGCCGCAGGGCGGGCAGGGGCTCTGGCGGCTTGACGTTGCCGTCGCCGGAAGCGGCGTCACCGGCGACCTGCTGGCGCACAACTTCGATACGGCTCTGTGGCTGAACGGCCCGGTTGAGCGGGTAACCGCCATGACGGAAACGTTCGTGAAGCAGCGAAAGCACAACCTGACCGGGCGGGTCGAGCCGGTCGGCATCGACGACGCGTGTGCCGTCCTTGCGCGGTTCGCGAACGGCTCGTTGGGCACGTTCGAATCGACTCGCTATGCGCGGGGCCACAAAGCGCTCTTCACGCTCGAGATCAACGGGGAGCATGCCTCGATCGCCTGGGACCTCCATGACCTCCACAGGCTCAGTTACTTCGATCACCGGGATGACTCGGTGGTCCGCGGCTGGCGCTCAATCCACGTGACCGACTCGGACATGCCCTACATGGACAGGTGGTGGGTCCCGGGGCTCCAGATTGGTTACGAGCACACTTTTGTTCACCAGGCTGCCGATTTTCTGTTCAACCTCGAAAAGGGAGAAGCGACCTCGCCTACATTTCGGGAGGCGTTGGCCACCCAATACCTGTGCGACGCGGTCCTGGCGTCCGCTGCGACCGAGGAGTGGACGGCGGTTACACGAGGAGATCGGTTAGCGGTCTAGCACTAAAGGAGATACGCAATGTCGGCGAGAACTCAAGCTGAAAGGGCTCTGGAGCAAGGAAACGGAATCGTTCGGCTGGCGCCAACCTGGGTGCCCCGTTCATTCTGTGTCCCCGGACGCCGTATCAAGCTGCACCCGGACGACTACTACGCCCTGGGCGGGCAGCGAGGAGGCATAGACGAGCGCTGGTTTTCGTCCACGACACCGGCCGACAACGGGCCACTCACCAGCCCGAACGAGGGGTTGAGCTTCATTGTTGGCGAGGATGGGGAACAGTTTCTGTTACGCGATGCCATCGAGGAGTTCGGCGCTCAAATCCTCGGCGACCGAATCTGGAACGAGTACGGACGCTGGCCCATGTACTCCAAGTTCTTCGACAACAAGGGCGCCCTGCCGCACCACATTCACCACAGGGATGAACATGCCCGCCTGACCGGGCAAAGCGGCAAGCCCGAAGCCTATTACTTCCCCCCTCAGGTCAATAACCACGGAGGAGATTTTCCCTTCACCTTCTTTGGACTGAACCCCGGCACGACGAAGGACGAGCTGCGGCGCTGCCTCGTCGACTTCCAAAAAGGCGACAACAAGATCACGAACATTTCACGAGCTTATCGGCTCGAGATCGGAACGGGTTGGGACGTCCCTCCCGGAGTGCTGCATGCCCCTGGCAGCCTGTGCACCTATGAACCGCAGAAAGCATCCGACGTTTTTGCGATGTACCAGTCTCTGACCGGCGACCAGATCGTCCCGACAGAGCTCCTCTGGAAGAACACACCAAAGGAGAGAGAGAACGACGTTGACTACCTGATGGAGGTGATCGACTGGGAAAAGAACATCGATCCTGATTTTGCCAGCCATCGGTTCATGCGGCCGAAACCCGTGCGACCGCTCGCAGAAATGAAGGCCGCCGGCTACATCGAAAATTGGATCTGCTACAAATCGCATACCTTCAGCGCGAAGGAGCTGACCGTGCTTCCGGGCTGCACCGCCAGGATCGAGGACGCGGCTGCCTACGGACTCATCCTCATGCAGGGGCACGGGAGCATGGGAGTCTGGGAGATCGAGACCCCGGTCATGATCCGCTACGGACAGCTGACCTACGATGAGTTCTTCGTGACCGAGCGAGCGGCTCGGGAAGGTGTCTGCATCCAGAACGCGTCCAAGGTGGACCCGCTGGTCATCCTCAAACACTTCGGCCCGGATAACCCTGACCTGGTGTTGCAGGACTGACCGGCTGACCGGCTGACCAGCTGACCGGCTGACCGGCCGACCGGCTGACGAGCCGGGCAAGAGAAGGACTCTGTATGAAATTCGGCGTAAACGCCCTGATCTGGACCGTCAACTTCGACAGCGGCTGCCTCCCGCTGCTGCCGGTCATCAAGGAAAAGGGATTCGACGGCGTGGAATTCCCGGTGTTCGAGCCGACAGGCATGCCGGTTTCCGGAATCCGCAAGGGGCTGGCCGAAAATGATTTGGAGTGCACGTTCTGTTCGGTTCTGAGCGGAGACTTGAGCCTGATCAGCGACGACGCGAGCATCCGGGAAAAGGCCCGGGCCCGGATTGCCGACTTCGTGCGACTGGCGGCGGACGTAGGTGCAAGGATTGTCGCGGGGCCCTTGTACTCGCCGGTTGGACTACTTGTTGGGCGCCGGCCGACGCCTGATGAATGGGCCCGCGCTGTCGATGCTTACCGTTCACTCGGTCCGGTGCTCGAGCAGAATGACGTGACGCTCGCCATCGAACCACTCAACCGCTTCGAAACCTATTTCCTTAACACCGCCGCCCAGGCCGCAAAATTGTGCGATGAAGTGGCCCATCCCAATGTCGGCATCCTCCTTGACACCTTCCATGCGAACATCGAGGAAAAGGACCTCCGCGCGGCCTGCCTGACGGCCGGCACTCGCCTGCGACACGTGCACACTTCGGAAAACGACCGCGGGACACCCGGCAACGGACACGTGGACTGGCCGGGCCTGTTCAGCGCGCTTCGTCAAATCGACTACAACGGCTGGCTCACGATCGAAAGCTTCGGCTTCGCGATCGTCGGGCTGTCCGCCGCCGCGGCAATCTGGCGCGACATTGAGCCAACCCCCGAATCGATCGCCTTCGACGGCGTGAAATTCCTGAAAAAGGCAGCCACGGATTGCACGGATGCCGCAGATCCTAATCCGCGTAATCCGTGAAAATCCGTGGCTGCCTTTCCCTCCTGTTGAAAAGCTCATCAAAACGGCCCTAAAACCGTAAACTATTTAAACACAAATGTTTACCAGCGGAAAGAGTTTGACAAAAATGTTAAAGCTACCGAACAATCTTACCCGGTCGCCGGTCCTGAGCCGGTGGTAGGACGGCCGGTGAGTGCCGGCGCAGAACTTCGGCTGGGTCCGGGCAACCTCGACTGGAGGCCTAGCCGATGCACTTGTTCTGGGAACGGATCCTTCTCGCTATTCTGATTCTTGCCAGCGTCTCGTGGTTTGTCCTGAAGGTCACTCCGAAGATTCGGGCAATTCTCGCCGGAGGTCCGGACCGCCCGCGCACCGATAACCCTGTTGCCCGGCTGAAACGCACGGCGAAAGAAGTTCTGCTGCAGTCGCGCGTGGTTGGAGGACGGCCGGTCGTCGGACTGCTGCACGCGGCAGTATTTCTGGGCTTCGTGGCATTCGCCCCGGAGACGATCGAGCACTTCTTCAACGGCTTCGGGCTGTCGCTTCTGGAACCTCTCCTCGGACCGGCACTTCCGCTTTACCGCAGTCTCATGCTGATCGTCGCGGTGATGGTCAGCGCGGGAATTGTCGGCCTCGCTTTCAGGCGATTCGTACTGGTGAAGACGTCCCCGGACCCGCGCTCCTGGACTTCCGCACTTGTCGCGCTGTTCATCCTGGTCCTGATGGTCACATACCTGAACGGCATGCGCGCAACGCCGTTTGCGGAGCGGATCAACTGGTGGACCCACGCGCTCGTCATCCTCGCCTTCCCTCACCTGATCATCCGGAGCAAGCACTTCCACATTTTTCTGGCACCGCTCAACATCTTCTTCCGATCCGATCGTCTGGGCGACTACGTCAAGCTGGACCTGGAGGCGATCGCCGAATCAGAGGTTGAGGACATAACGCTCGGCTTGGAGACCATGCGGACACTGCCGTGGAAGACGCGCATGGACCTGCTGGCCTGCGTCGAGTGCCGCAGGTGCACGGACAACTGCCCGGCCGCGCTTGCCGGCACGGAGATGGATCCACGCGCGTGGGTACTCGCCGGACGGAAAGCCCTTTTCAGCGCCAAGCCAGAGGATCCCGTGATCGGGACCGTAATTGGTGAAGAGGCTCTTGGTTACTGTGCGACCTGCGGCGCCTGCGAGAACTCCTGCGCGGTCGGCGTCGAGCATCTTCAGGTGCTGGTCGGCGCAAAACGGGCGCAGGCGCTGGCTACCGGCAAGGGAGTCGTGGCGAGCGACTTCCTTCGCGCCATTGAATCCCACGGCAACGCGCTTCGGCTTCCGAAGAGCGATCGAAAGCAGATGCTCGCGAAACTGGGAATGCCTCGATTCACGGGCGAGCAGGACCAGTGGCTGCTGTGGCTCGGCTGCGTCTGGGGCTTTAACGCCGACCAGCAGACCGCCGTTGCCGCCCTGAAGACCACGCTGGACGCCGCCGGGGTCAAGTACGGAGTACTGGATGATGAACCGTGCTGCGGCCACCACTCGCGCCGGCAGGGCGAAGAAGCCCAGTTCCAAGACCTGGCGCGTCAGAGTGTTCAAATCCTGCACGAGAAAAACGTCAGGCAAGTTGTGACTCCTTGCCCGCATTGTCTTCACACGATCAAGCGCGAGCACATCCAGTTCAACGGGACCCAGTCGATTCGCGCGGTTCACCATTCGGAGCTGTTAGCCGAATTGATGGCGCAGGGACGGCTCGTTCCGCGCGTCACCGACGGCTCGGCGAAGGCCACGTATCACGACCCGTGCTACCTGGCCCGCTATGAAGGCATCACCGAGGCGCCCCGCATGTTGCTCGCGAAGGCCGGCGTGGCGTTGGAGGAAATGCCGCGGCGCAGGGAACGGACGCTCTGCTGCGGCGGCGGCGCCGCCGGCTTCGTTCGAGAGATCACGAACGAGAAGCGGCTTGACCAGGCGCGCCGTGCGGAGATCAAGGCATCAGGCGCGACCTTGCTCGTAACGTCTTGTCCCCAGTGTCGAATGATGCTGAGCGCGGCCGTCGATGAAACCAGGGACATCGCGGAGATCGTTGCCGACTCGATCCGGCTGGCCCAAGCCCAATCCGGGCTCGAGCTGAAGGTCGAGAAAGGAGGGCCGATGTTTGCTTCGACTACGTATTCAGCGGAGCTGGCCGTCAAGATCAAGGAAGTCTTCGAGCATGAGCCCCAGGCGGAGATGCAGCTACTGAATCTCGCCGGTAGAACGCACTTCAGCGGCAAGCTTGGAGAGCTGAAACACGCCGCCGATCACCTGGTGGAAACCGGGGAGCTCCAGGAAAAACACCACGGCGGTGGCACGTACTACCACCTGGGGAAGACGAGCTAGCGGAGACGGGGAGACGGGGAGACTGGGAGACTGGGAGACAAGGAGACTGGGAGACAAGGAGACTGGGAGACAAAGAGCCCGGACATCTTGTCTTGGACCGCGGAGATCTTGTCTTGGAGCGCGGACATCTTGTCCGCACTCCAAGGGTCTCCTCTCCCGCCTCCCTCTCTCCTTGTCTCCCCCTCTCCTTGTCTCCCCCTCTCCCCTTCCCTTGTCTCCTTCTCTTTCCCAGTTGCCTCCGCACGAGCCGCTTAGTATCGTTAAAAGGCACGGGAGGCAAAGCAGATGGAACTCGGGCTCAAAGGGAAAAAAGCTCTTGTAACAGGCGCATCGCGGGGAATAGGGCGCGCCATCGCTCTATCGTTTGCGCGCAACGGGGCGGACGTCGCCATCAACTTCCTTCGCCACCGAGCCCCGGCCGAGCAAGTGGCCCGCGACATCGAGGCGTATGGGGTCAAAGCCTTGCTGCTGCGTGGAAACGTCGCCGACGAGGAGCACGTCGCTCGCATGTTTGACGAGATCCGCGAGACGTGGGGCAAGCTTGACGTCCTGATCTCCAACGCGGCCTCCGGTGTTCTCAAACCAGTCGAAGAACTGTCGCTTCACCATCTCGGCTGGACGATGAACATCAACGCAGGTGCGCTGCTACCGCTAGTCCAGGGACTTCTGGCCCTCCCCTCAACTCAAGGGGGCGAAAAGACCGTTGTCGCCGTGTCGTCGCTCGGTGCGGTCCGCGCCATCCCGAACTACACGCTGGTAGGGGCTTCAAAGGCCGCCCTGGAATCGATGGTGCGGCACCTGGCCGCGGAGCTGGCGCCCAAGGGGGTCAGGGTCAACGCGGTATCAGCTGGAACGGTTGATACGGATGCGTTGAAACACTTCCCGAACCGGGAACAGCTCCTCGAGGAATCCCGTCGCCGAACTCCCGCCGGCCGCTTGATCACGCCACAGGACGTGGCCAATGCCGTTGTTTTTCTTTGCACTGATTTCGCCAGCATGATTCGCGGCCAGACCCTGGTCGTGGACGGCGGCTATTCGATCATCGCGTGAGGATTTGCATGTCTGGAGCACGGTCAATCGTCTGCGCGCTTGTCGTTTCCCTTCTCCTGATCACCGGCTTGCTCGGGCAGTCGGTCGTGATTTACCACACCAGCGATATCCACGGTTGGTATACCTCGCGGCGCGTTTCCGGGCCGGAGCCAGGGGCATCTCGAGTCCTGGGAGGGTATGCCGCGCTCGCAGCGCTGGTGAAGAAGGAAGCACTTCCGAACATCCTTCTCGATTCCGGCGACCTGTTCCAGGGAACGCCCGAAGGTAACTTCTCCAAAGGGATGGCCTCGGTTGACCTGATGAACCTTGTCGGCTACCGTGCCCTGGCGCTCGGGAATCACGAATACGATTACGGGGAGCAGAATCTCAGGCGACTCGCCGGGGCTGCCAGGTTTGCCCTCCTGGCCGCGAACATCCGGGTGAAGGAAACGGGCCTGTTGCCCGACTACATCAGGCCGTACGTGATCATCGAAGTGGGCGGCAGAAAGCTCGGAATCCTGGGCCTCGCAAACTCCACGACCCCTACCCAGACGGTCCGGGCCAACGTGGAGGGTCTGGAATTCCAACCCGAGCTGTCGACGGCTGCTCGGCTCGTGCCTGAAATCCGCAGACACGGAGTCGACGCGCTGGTACTTCTGGTGCACGGCGGCATCAGCGACTCCCTCTCGGTCAAGCGTCTTAGAGTATCCCGTGATCAGGACCCGGGATTGCCGCCGGACACACTCGCCATTGCGCGTGCGGTGCCGGGCATCGACGTTATTCTCGGGGGTCACTACCACACAGGTCTCGAGGAGGGCTTCCGAGACCCGGTCAGCGGAACACTCATCGTGGAGAGCTACCAAACCCTTGCATCGACCAGCCGGGTCGAACTCGAGTTCGACGAACAGTCAGGTCGGTTGAGATCGGCGGCCAGCCGGCTTATCGATCTCGATGTATCCCAGACGGGTGAGGACGAGGCAGTCCTCCAGGTGCTGCGCCCTTACCAGGAGCGCGTCCAGCAAGTCATGGGACAACAGATCGGTGAGGCCGCGGATGACCTCGATCAGCCAGCGCTGGGCTCATTTATCAACGAAATCATGTGCAGGGCGGCCGGGGCCGAAATCGCGGTGCAAAACCCGGGCGGGATTCGAACCGAACTGCACAAGGGCACGCTGACGATGGCCGATATTTACCGCGTCATGCCCTTTGACAACACGCTGATCACGGTCGAGTTGACCGGTCGCCAGATCGTTGAGCTCCTCAGGCAAACGCCTCTTTATGTCTCCGGAATCAGTGCCAGTTGGCGGGCGGAGGCAGGCGGCAGCGTGACCGGGGTCGAGGTCCGGATGAATGGCCGGCAGCTGGACCCGGGCCGTACTTACATGGTCGCAACCAACAACTATCTTGCTTTTGGCGCTTCCGAGATCCTGACCGACGGCGCCAACAAGAAAGACACCGGGCTGGTCATCCGGGATCTGATCGTCAAGGAGGTCCGCGAGAAATCTCCTGTTCGCCGCCCTCCGGCCGAACGGATCAACAGATTGCCCAGTTCCAAAAGACACTGACGATTGCGGGTTTCGGATTGCGGATTGTCTAGTTTGCTGATTTTCAGGCCACGGAGCTTGCGCCAAAAGCGTTCGGTTGGTCAGGTCCGTGATTTCGGGGACACGAAATTTAATTCCTTCGCTGACTGTTCGTAGCCGCTCGCGGATTGGGAATTAAGTATCATGTCCCCGAAATCACCGCATCCGCAATCGGAAATCGGGGGGGACAACCATGGGAATCTTGCGAGAGCTGTTTGGTCCCAGCAAAGACGAGATCTGGCGCCAGCTGAGCGCCGAGATAGGTGCCGACTTCCAGGAGTCCGGGTTCACGAAATCGGGACGGATTACCCTCGCTCATCGACAATGGACGATTACGCTGGACACATACGTGGTGATGGCGGGGAAGACGCCCCTGACGTTTACCCGGATCAGAGCCCCCTACGTCAATCGGGACGGCTTTCGGTTTTGCATTTACCGAAAGAACGTCTTCAGCTGGCTGGGCAAGCTGTTCGGCGTTCAGGATCTGCAGATCGGTGACTCGTTCTTTGACGACCAGTTCATCATTCAGGGGGGGCTGGAGATGATCCGCAACCTGCTGATGAACACAAAGATCAAGCAGCTGATCCAGAGCCAGCCCGACATAAGGTTCGAAGTGAAAGATGACGAAGGCTGGTTCAGGCAAACCTTTCCCGAAGGGGTCGACGAGCTTTATTTCGAGACCCTCGGAGTGATCAAGGACAAAGAACGACTGCGCCAGCTGTTCGAGCTGTTTACCCTGGTGCTCGAGGAGCTGTGCCGGCTGGGTTCAGCCTACGAGACCGACCCGGGGCTGCAGGTAGAGTGAAAACGACCGCGACTCAAGGGCCTGAGAGGTGCAAGGGCTGGCCGAAAAGCGGCGGATTCTGAAAGGCGAATCCGCCCTACGACTCAACGCTTCCGCACGGCGAGCGGTCGTAGGGCGGATTCGCCTTTCAGAATCCGCCGCTTTTCGGCCAGCCCTTGCAGACCCAACCGCTAGATCACAGGCATCGCCCCTAGTACACGAACCTGGTCAGGTAGTCGTGGCTGATCTTGATTGAATCGAACGGGTTTCCCGGCGTCCGATCCTGCTCCACGATATAGTGCTTGATTCCACCCTTCTTCGACGCCTGGAAGATCGTCTTGAAGTCCATGGAACCGGTTCCCACCTCGGCAAAATTCTGCTGAGGGGTCTTGTCCATATCCTTGACGTGGACAAGCGCGAACCGGCCCGGGTATTTGTTGAAGTAGGCAACCGGGTCTTGCTTGGCCTTCACGGTCCAGTACAAATCCAACTCCATCTGAACGAGCTTGGGGTCGGTGTTCTGCAGAAGCACGTCGAAGGGCATCTGCCCATCTTTCGCCTCGAACTCGAAGGCGTGATTGTGGTAAGCGAACTGGAGTCCCGCCTTGCGGCAATCAGCCCCAAACTTGTTGAACAGCTCAGCGAGCTTCTTGTAGTCGTCGATCGTTCTCCTGCGGTTGTCCGCGAGGAACGGGCAGACCAGATACTTCTGACCCAGGATCTTGGCCGTGGCGATCTCCTTGGCCAGATCTTTTTCCATCTGTTCCAAGCTGACGTGCGACGACGGTGATTTCAGGCGGTTCTTCTTCAGGAGTTGCTTGACCTCCTGCGGCGTCTTGTTGAAGTACCCGGCGAACTCGACCTCGTCATACCCGATTTCGGCCACGCGGGCCAGGGTGCCCTCGAAGTCCTTTTCCATCTCATTCCGGACGGTGTACAGCTGCAGACCGATCTTCTTGACCTTCGCGCCAAATGCATCCTGCCGGAGGAACTGGAACGCGATCGTTGAACCGACGCTTGTTGCAAGAAATGCCCTTCTGTTCATCCTCTGCTCCTTTAGATGATGGCTACGGCGCCTAAGATATAATACTTTCAGACGGGCACATACCCAGGCGTTAACAGTAGGTCCGACTTCCAAGTCGGACATGTCCCGCTGGAAGCGGGCCGACTTCACCGAGAGAAACATGCTTTCGAACGCAATTACCAGGTTCGTCTTCCTGGTCCTTTTCTGCACGGCGTATTCCGTTTGCTTTGCCCAGGACGCCGGACAGGCGGCTCGCGAAGAGGAATCCAAAGACCATTACAGGCAGTGGCTCAAGCAGGATGTCGTCTACATCATCTCCCCCGAAGAAAAGTCGGTTTTCGAGAAGCTTACCACCGACGAGGAAAAAGAACAGTTCATCGAACAATTCTGGCACCGGCGCGATCCCGACCCCCGAACTGCGGGCAATGAATTCAAGGAAGAGCATTACCGCCGCATCGCATACGCGAACGACAAATTCACCAGCGGCGATGCCGGCTGGATGACGGACCGCGGCAGGGTCTACATTCTCCACGGCCCTCCGGACTCGATTGAATCGCGGCCCTCCGGCGGATTCTACCAGCGCGATATCAACGAGGGCGGAGGGACGACGTCGACGTATCCCTTCGAACGCTGGCGCTACCGGCACATCGAGGGATTGGGGGACGACGTAGTACTTGAATTCGTGGACACCACGTTCACAGACAAATTCCAGCTGGCTGTCTTTCCCTGGGAGAAGGATGCACTTCTGCAGTTCCCGGGGGCGGGACGAACCTTGGCTGAGCAGACAGGGCAGGCGCGGCGTTCCGACCGGGCCGCGTACATGGGCGGCGGATTTGGCCCGGGCCGAGACATGTACAGCCGCGTCAAAGACATGCCGTTTGCCCGCTACGAGACCTTCGCCAAAGTCCAGGCTCCGCCGGCACTCAAGTACCCGGACCTGAAGGAGGTCGTCAAAGTCGACGTCCGCTATGCCAACTTGCCCTTTGACGTCTACGAGGACTACTTCCGTCTGAACGAAAGCCAGGTCCTTGTTCCCCTGACGATTCGGATCCGAAACCAGAACCTCAACTTCCGGCCACAGTCCGGATACCAGACAGCCCGGATAGCTCTTTACGGGATCATCACGTCGATGACCAAGCGGATTGTCCTCGAATTCGAGGACACGATGATCACCTCGTTTCGCGAAGATCAGTTCAGCGTCGGTCAGCAAAAATCATCCATGTACCAGAAGGTGATCCCGCTGGACGCCCGCGGACGGTACCGGATCGATCTCGTCCTGAAGGACCTGAACGACGGCAAGGTCGGCGTGGTGCAACAGGCCCTGATCCCGCCGGCCTTCGCACCGGAGCGGTTGGTCGGCAGCTCTCTCGTAGTCTCCGACGCGATTCAGCCGTTACCCGCTATACCGGACGGCGACCAGATGTTCGTGATCGGCGACGTCAAGGTGCGCCCGAATATCCACCGGATCTTCAGCCCGCGAATGCCGCTGGGTATCTACTTCCAGGTTTACAACGCCGCGCTCGACCAGTCGACGCTCGCCCCTTCGCTCCGAGTCACGTACCGCCTGTTCAGTGGCGACCAACTGCTGCGCCAGGCGGTCGATGAAAACGGCGAATCCACCCAGTTCTTCTCACCCCAACGCATTGTGCTGATGAAACATTTGACGCTTGAGGGACTCGACCCCGGAAAATACCGAATCGAGATCGAGGTCACTGATCTGACCCGAAAGGAGTCGGTGAAAGCAGGCAACGATTTCACGATCGTCGAGGAGAAGATGCTGGCGTTGACAGAGGGCAGCGGGCAGACGGCAGCGGGTAGCGCCGAGCGGCCCTGATCCAGACGGCAGCGGTCAGCAGGCAGCGGGCAGAGGTCAGCTGGCAGCGGGCAGAGGTCAGCTGGCAGAGGGCAGAGGTCAGCGGGCAGACGGCAGGTGGAAGAGGACAGGAACATTCCCTGATTTCCGTTGCCGCGCTTTGGCCCTGACTTCGTTTGCCCTTTTCCTCATGACCGTCCTTCTCCCTCTACCCGCTGCCGTCTGCCCGCTGCCCTCTGCCCGCTGCCGTCTGCCCGCTGCCTGCTGACCTCTGCCCGCTGCCTGCTGACCTCTGCCCGCTGCCTGCTGACCAGCTACGGTGCGGTGATTTCAGCTTCCTTTTCCAGGCGTGCCTTCTCGGCCAAGTCTTTCCGCTGGAATTCCTGGTATTTCTCCAGCGCTACCCGAGCTCGTTCCTGCTGGCCGCTGCCGCGTAGCGCCTGCGCAAGCTGGTAGTGAACGCTTCCGTCCTCGTCGGCAGACAACGCGATTTCCAAGTGGGGTACCGCTCTTGCCGGCTGTTGCAAGGCGAGAAGCGCTCGCCCGAGCGACTTGTGCCCGGGGATGAAGGCTTTGTCGGCGGCAACCGCTTTCTGAAGGAACGGGACCGCCTCGGCGGCCTTCTCCTGACTCAGGAGGATTTCGCCGGCCAGGTAGTTCAACTCGGCCGACGTCGGATCCGCCTTTAGAAGGTCGTCAATCAGGGGCTTGGCCCGATCGTAATTACGGCTCAGGAAGAGGCTGAGCGCCAGGCTCCGGCGAACACCGGGATTTCCGGGGGCCAACTCCAGGGCGTTTTCCCATTCCTTGACTGCCTGAAGGTAGTCTCCCTGGTC
>CAYQYP010000385.1:0-2491 GCA_964421755.1 uncultured Acidobacteriota bacterium | reverse complement strand
GTGCCCGTTATCGTCCCGCTGACGTTCTGTCCAAGGACCGGTAGGATGAAGACAGAAAACAGGACAACGAGACAGGAAAGACGTCTCATAAACTGCCCTCCTTCGCTTTAGGTGGGATGCCACAGGCGAATCGAGACGTGTATATGCTATCACCGAAGGGGCGGGCAGTCTTCACAAAATCAGCAAGCTAATTCCTTTCCAGCCGTTGCAACTGCATCCGGGCGTCCTGGTGGTCTGGCTTCAGTCTCAGCGTCTCATGGAACTCCGCAACTGCCTCGTCGACTTTCCGCTGCATGGCGAGCGCACAGGCCAGGCCGTAGTGAGCCTGGGGGTGATCGGGCAGGATGCTCACCCCGTCGCGGAAGTGGCCGGTCGATTCCTCGATTCGCCCCGTCTTCAGGAGCGCGATGGCAAGAAACATGTGCGCCTCGCCGTCGTTTGGTTTCAGCCGCAAGGCTTCCCGATATTGCTCAATCGCCTCTGAGATCCTCCCCTGGCCCTCGAGGGCAACACCGAGGTTACATCGCGCCCGGGTGAAGGTCGGCTTCAGCTTCACCGCTTTCTCGAAGAACCCTATCGCCTCGTTCAGTTGCCCGGCTCCGACGAACAGGAGGCCTATCGCGTCGCATGGTTCCGGGTAGCCGGGATCCAGCCTGAGCGCTTCCTTGTACTCAAGCGCAGCTCCTTCGGTTTCCCCAAGGCGGTCGGCCATCAGACCGAGATAGTAGTGACTCTCCGCCTTACCGGCCCTCTCACGGAGCATCCCGCGCAGTCGCTCAACCGCGCCATCTGTCTTTTGCTGGCGGAAGAAGAACGCGGCGAAATAGTAGAGCGGGACGAGATCATCGGGTCGCTGCCGAAGACCTTCGGCCAGGTGCCCGAGCGCCTCGTCGACCGCTTGCGGGTCGCCTCCCCGGGAGTCGAGCAAGGTTCGCGCAAGCAGGTGGTGGACATCCGCGTCAGAGGGCTCGATTTCCAGCGCTCGTCGGGCCACCCGGATTGCCTCGGCGGGTTGCCCGAACCGGCTGAGCAGGCCAGCCTCTTTCAACAGACGCGTGGACGAGCAGGACAAAGTCACGAGTTCCTGGTACAAGGGGTCTCGAACCGGCGGGACGGGGATCAGGTCAGGTCGCAGGAGGCTTCGACGCGCCTGCTCGGCTCCGCGCAAATCGCCAAGCGCCTCGTACGCCTCTCCGAGAAGCTGATGGGTAGGACGAAGATAAGGGTGCGTCGAGGCGAGAGGCGCGAGAAGGTCTACTGCCTTCGACCATTCCTTTCCCCGCGCGGCCAAGCGACCGAGAGCGAAGACTGCCTGCGGCGATTCCTTCTCCCCGGCGGCGCGGACGCTTCTGGAGTAATGGCGGGCGGCTTCGATCGGATTGTCCTGCTTGGAATAAATGTCGCCCAGTTTCTGCAGAGCGGGTACGTAATCGGGGCGGATTTCGACCGTCCGTTGGAGCAACTGAAACTGTGCCTTTTCCTGCCCCTGCTCCTCCTTGACCAGCGCCTGGTAGTAAACCCAGCGGTAGTCGTCCCCTGCGAGCCGGGAGGCCAGTCCGTAGGCACTCTCAGCCTGGGCATAAAACCCGTTCGCGTGATACACCATGCCGAGGGTGCCTATCTCCTCGCCGGATTCCGGGTGCGACCGGGCTTTTGTTTCGGTGTTGTCGATCAGTTCGACCAGGACAGGCGGCGCCGCGGCGAGGTCGGGACGAGTTGGAAAGTCCTTCGGCAGGGGACCCGGACCAAGCGCTTGGACCGCAAACCACGCGCCGAGTCCAAGCGCACAGACAAGCACCGCCACGAGATAAAGCCGCTTCTTACTGGGCGTTTCAGACATGTGCCACCAGATAGTTCACCTGGGTCTTGTCAGAGCCACGCAGCGTTTTTCAGCCGAGTCTTACATGGGCCCCGAGGGCGCACCCTGTGACGCACGAAAATCACGGCTAGGTTTTAACGCCTCGGCGTAATTTCAACAACTTGCGGGCCTATTTTCGGAACAGTAAGCGGGTTCTGCGCGCATGGGGAACCCGCTTACTCCGCCGAAAAACGCTGCGAGTTGTTGAAAAGGTTGACCTTCGTGTAAATAGGCCTGAAAGGCCGACACATATTAGCCCAGGGCGGAGCGCTTTGTGCGTAGCCCTGGGTCCCGGTTCTGTACGAAGCTGATATCCAGCCCTGAAAGGGCGGCACAACTCTCTATCGTGCAACTTGTTACGCCCTTTCAGGGCTGGCGCCCCTCTCTGGATTTCCGTAACCCAGGGCTACGCACAAAGCGCTCCGCCCTGGGCTAATATGTGCTGGCCCTTCAGGCCTTAAGACCTTTTTCAACAACACCCTCGCTGCGTGCGCGGCTCCGACAAGAATCACGAACTACTTCCACCCGTTCAACCAGAGCACCACCCTGCCGTCCGTTGAAAATGGCGGGTACACATTCATCCTTCCGGTCACAAAGTCCGGTTTGCCGTCGTTGTTCATGTCCGCCGTTTCC
>CAYQYP010000384.1:0-3099 GCA_964421755.1 uncultured Acidobacteriota bacterium | reverse complement strand
CGCGTCCGAAGCGAGGGTGTTGCATAAGGATCTTAAGGCCTGAAGGGCCGGCACATATTAGCCCAGGGCGGAGCGCTTTGTGCGTAGCCCTGGGTTACGTGAATCCAGAGAGGGCGCCAGCCCTGAAAGGGCGTAACAAGCTGCACGATAGAGAGTTGTGCCGCCCTTTCAGGGCTGGATATCAGCTTCGAACCGAACCGGGACCCAGGGCTACGCACAAAGCGCTCCGCCCTGGGCTAATATGTGTCGGCCTTTCAGGCCTATTTACACGAAGGCCAACATTTTCAACACCCTCGAAGCGTCTTTCGCGCAGCGCAAAAAACGGCGGGGTTGCACCCTAACGTTGCACGCGGCAACGGAGTACCCGCGTTGCTCGGCTGAAGTGCGGCGTCAGGCGGCTGGAAAGTCCTCGCTCGGTTTCGCTCTGCGAACTGGACCGAGGAGACCCTGTTCCGCTTGTCTAGACTCGGTCGCGAATGTAGTCTCTTCGCTGCAGAAAACCACCCGGGGGTCAATGCAATGGACAACAGATCACTCACCACCGGCGGCTTCACCTTACCCGGCGAAGCAGGCTACGAGGAGCTCACCCTGGAACTCGCCAAGCGATGGGGCGCTGACGTCATCCGAGACAGCGACGGCACTCAGCTTTCTGACGCGATCACAAGCTCCGGTTACGAGATCTACTCGACCCTGTGCCTGGTCCGCGCGGACAACGCCTGGGCCAAGGCGAATCCCGACAAGCTGCAGCACTGCTGCATGATGAGCCAACCTGCCATGGCCGAAGGGCCCGTACTCACCATCGACCTTCTAAGAGGCTACTTCCTCCAGCAGTTTCGGATTAACTCGGACGACGATCCGCGCGAGTGGTGGCAGGTCTTCGACCGAACCGCCGGCCGGGAAATGCCAGTGGAGGAATGGACTTTCGACCCGGCAACTGGCTCCGTCACCATCAGGAACACCCGACAGTTCCACCTGTACACGGTGAATTTCTTCAGTTACCGCATCTGGGAAGAGATCTCCATGTACAACCACGTGACCAACGATTGGGGCGACCGCGAGCACCTGATGCCGATTGAACCCATGCATCCGGAGGCCCAGGAGCAGATCCTCGCTTACCTGGAGAATTGGCTCGAGTCGCATCCGAACACGAGCGTCGTGCGCTTGACGTCGATGTTCTACAACTTCTGGTGGTTCTGGGGCTCCGAGAAACGACGCCGTTTCATTGTCAACGACTGGGGGTCCTACGAATTTACCGTCAGTCCCGTCGCGATCCGCAAATTCGAGCAGAAATTCGGGTACCGGCCCACTTCCGAAGACTTCGTGAACGCGGGCCTCTACAACAACTCATACAAAGTTCCGTCCAGGATGTACCGCGACTGGATGGACTTCATCAATGCCTTCGTCGTCGACTTCGGCCGTCAGTGCATCGACCGGATCCATGCCCACGGCAAGAAGGCCTTCGTCTTCTACAACGATCATTGGATCGGGATGGAACCGTGGGGAGAACGCTTCAAGGATCTGGGCTTCGACGGGATCATCGACGGCATCTTCAGCGGGTTCGAAACCCGGAAGGTCGCCGGCACCCCGCACGTGCAGGTGCGTGAGCTGCGGATGCATCCCTACCTGTTTCCGACCGGCGTCAACGGAGCGCCATCGTTTCTGAAAGGCGGTAACCCCGCACTGGAATGCAAGACGTATTGGATCGACATTCGCCGGGCCCTGCTGCGCGACTCCGTGGATCGGATCGGCTTCGGCGGTTACCTCCATCTGGTCACGAATCACCCGGACTTCATCGAGTACATCGAACAGCTAGGCAAGGAATTCAGGCTGCTCCGCAGTCTGCATGACGACGATGAGCCCTGGACGCCAGGCGTGAAGGTCGCGATCCTGACGGCATGGGGCCATATGCGCGCGTGGGGCTGCTGCGGGCATTACAACCGCGGCAACTTCTACAACGAAGTCATGGAGTCGGTGTCGGGTCTGCCCCTGGATGTCCGGTTCATCAGTTTCGAGGACATCCTGACCAACGGCATCCCGGACGATATAAACGTCATCATCAATGCGGGAGCTGCGAACGATGCCTGGTCGGGCGGCGAGTACTGGGCCAACGAGCGGATCATTGAATCGGTATCCGCGTTTGTCCACGGAGGTGGCGGGTTCATCGGTGTCGGTGAGCCTTCCGCTCTCCGGCACAGCAGCCAGTACTTCCAGCTTTCGCACCTTCTTGGTGTTGACCGGGAGTTTGGCTTAACGCGGGCGTTCAATCGCTACGAGTTCGAGCTTCGCGACCGATCGCATTTCATTCTCGAGGACAACGCCGAGGAGCCGGACTTCGGCACGGACGTGTCGGGCATTTACGTTCTTGACGGCCGAACACGCGTCCTGGCAGCCAGGGGCAAGAGCGCCATGATCACCACGAAAATGTTCGGAAAAGGGCGCACGGTTTACCTGTCGGGACACGAGTACACCCCGGAAAACGTACGACTGCTCCATCGGGCGATCCTTTTCGCGGCTGCTGCAGAGAATTGCTTCGATACTTACCGGACGACAAACGTCCGAACCGAATGCGCCTTTTACCCCGGGCATCGAAAACTGGCCGTCGTCAACAATAGCGGCTGCGGGGTTGAGACAGACGTAATCCTGGGTAATGGTGCGCGAGTACACCTGGTTCTCACACCGTACGGATCGGAGATCATCGATGCAAGCTGACAAAATAACAGCGGACGGACGACTCTCGATCGGCGAAAAGATCGGCTTTGGGCTGGGCGATACCGCGTCCAATATCCTCTACCAGGCGTGGAGCTTCTTTCTTGCCAAGTTCTACACGGACGTTTTCGGACTCCCCGCGGGAATCGCCGCTTACATGTTCTTGATAACCCGAGTGTGGGACATGATCAACGATCCGATCATGGGGATGATCGCCGATCGAACGAAGACGCGGTGGGGCCGCTTCAGGCCTTACCTGCTCTGGATGGCAATTCCCTACGGTTTCCTGGCCTACGCGATGTTCATCACGCCGGCCTGGGGAACGAACGCCAAGATTGTGTACGCGTACGTCACTTATGTCCTGGCTACTATGGTCTACACGGCCGTCAACAT
>CAYQYP010000383.1:0-18158 GCA_964421755.1 uncultured Acidobacteriota bacterium | reverse complement strand
TCCTCCCACTCGATCTTCGTTGCGCGTTCCTCGGCGTCGATTTTCGCGAAGGTCTCTCGATCGAAAGTGAAGTTCTTGGTTTTGAGGCGTTCCTCAACGAAAGCCGCATTCTCCCGAATGTAGTTCCTGTCAAGCATGTGTTACCTGATCGCTCCCCTGGATCCACTGCCCACTGCCCACTGCCTACTGCCAACTTAGAGCCGAACCGGGCAGGAGCCTAGGGATCTCGGTGGGCAGTGCGCAATGCGCAGTTGCTTCTACAGCTTCAGACTCTTGAGATATTCCCTGAGCCCCGGTCCTACGTCAGCCCGCTTCAGTGCGAAATCAACCGTTGCGATGAGATATTCGAGCTTGTTTCCGGCGTCGTAGCGCTCGCCCTTGAAACGGTAAGCATACACCGGTTCCTTTTGATGCAGGTTGCGCAAACCATCGGTCAGTTGAATTTCGCCGCCGGCACCGGGAGTCGTTTCCTTCAATGCCTCAAAGATCCGTGGAGTGAGGATATAACGGCCGATAATGGCCAGGTTGGAGGGGGCGTCCGCTGGCTTCGGTTTCTCCACCAGGTCGCAGATCTTGAATACCCGGTTGTCAGATCCCGGCTCGGGCGACTCCACGCAAACGACGCCATAGTTTTGAACAGTCTCCTTCGGCACTTCGAGAACCGCGATGACACTCGCCTTGTACTTCGAGTAAACATCCAACAGCTGCCTCATGCAGGGCACCTCGCTGTCGATGATGTCGTCGCCGAGGAAGACGCCGAAGGGCTCGTTGCCCACAAAAGGCTCCGTCACCAGAACCGCGTGGCCGAGCCCCAACGGCTTTTTCTGTCGAACGGAAGAAATGGCGATCATGCTGGAGAGCTGGCAGACAAGATCCAGGAGCTCCGTCTTCTTCTGATCCTCCAGAGACTTGACCAGCTCGAAGTTGTAATCGAAGTGGTCCTCGATCGCGTACTTATTCTGGCTGGTGACGAAAACGATATCCTCGAACCCGGACTGCACCGCCTCTTCGACCACATACTGGATGGTTGGTTTGTCGACGATCGGCAACATCTCCTTGGGGATCGCCTTGGTTGCGGGCAGGAACCGGGTGCCCATTCCGGCTGCCGGGATGACCGCCTTACGGACTTGACTCATGAAACCTCCATGTTGAATGCCTGAAGTAGCCCACGCCTGTATGGAGTGCCTCATTGGATGATAGCATGCGGCGCTTCCAAAATCAGTGGTTTGAGCCGTTTGTGGCCGCTCCGGTCACCTTCGTCGGAGCCGCGCCTGACGCCCCCGGAACTTGACCTTCGCTTCGGCGATGTTCTAACTTGCTCGGATGCATCTTTTGCGGCAACACCTGCCTTTTGCGTTGTGCGTCCTGCTGGTTCTCGGTTCGTCAACCGCCCAGCTTTATTGTAAGTCCGCCCGGTCAACCGAGAAGGAGCAGGGCGAGTCTCGGTTCATCTCGAACGTCCGGCAATTGATCTTCGAGGGCCGGCGGTCAGGAGAGGGCTACTTCAACCGGGATGGATCCCTGCTCGCTTTCATGAGCGAACGCGACCCGGCCAATCCGTTCTTCCAGATTTACCTGATGGACATGAGCAGCGGCGACACGCATCGGGTCTCTCCGGGCGTTGGCAAGACCACTTGTCCGTGGATCCATCCCTCCAACCAGAAACTGCTTTTTTCCTCGACCCACGAGGACCCCAATGCCCTTAAGAAACAAAAAGATGAATTGGACTACCGGGCATCCGGGGCCGCCAAGCGATACGGCTGGGAATTCGACGAGTTCTACGACATCTACGAGTCCGATCTCCAGGGCAAGCAGCTTCGGACACTCTCCGATGTTCGCGGTTACGACGCAGAGGCTTGTTACTCTCCCGACGGGAAGACGATCGTGTTCGCCTCCAACCGCCTCGGCTACAGCGCACCAATGGAGGACAGCGATCGGCGCATCTTCGAAAAGGACCCGTCCTACATGATGGACATCTACCTGATGGACGCCGACGGATCGAATGTCCGCCGGGTGACCGACGTCAAGGGCTACGACGGAGGGCCATTCTTCTGTTGGGATGGAAGCAAGATCTGCTGGCGCCGCTTCACGCCGGATGGGGTTAAGGCCGAGGTGTTCACCATGAACGCCGACGGGACCGACCAGCGGCAGCTGACTCACCTGGATGCCATGTCGTGGGCGCCTTTCTTCCATCCTTCCGGCGACTACCTGATCTTCGCCACGAACAAGCACGGGTTCTCGAACTTCGAGCTGTACCTGGTCGACGCTGCCGGTAAATCGACCGTCCGTGTCACCTCCACGGACGGCTTTGATGGCCTGCCGGCTTTCTCACCCGACGGCCGGCGACTGGTCTGGACCGCCCAGAGAACCTCGGACAAGTCGGCCCAGCTCTTCAGCGCCGAATGGAATGACTCCGAAGCGCGCCGCCAGCTGGGACTGGCTGAGACGACGTCCGCTCCCGCGCCTGCTAAGCCGGCCTCCGGAGGGGCGGCACCAAATTTCGATCTTTCGAAGACGTCTCCAGAAATCACGCCCGCCGATCTCCGAATCCACATCACGCGTCTGGCGTCCGAGGAGATGCAGGGACGGATGGCCGGGACCAAAGGCGCCGAGTTGGCGACCGAGTACGTGGCCTCGGTATTCAACGCTCTGGGCCTTAAACCGGAGGGGGATAAGGGCACTTATTACCAGGAATTCGAGTTCACTGCCGGTGTCTCGCCAGGCCCGAACAACCGGCTCGAGATTTCGAAGTCGGGGGGTTCTTCAAAACCAAAGATCGAAGAAGCCTGGCGTCCCCTGGCTTTGTCCAAGACGGGCCAGTTCGGCCCGGCGGACGTGGTCTTCGCCGGCTACGGTATCAATGCGCCCAAAACGGAGGGCTTTGAAGGCTATAACTCGTACCAGGATCTGGATGTTGCGGGTAAGTGGGTGCTGATGCTGCGGTTTTTGCCCGAGGACGTCAAAGAGGAGACCAGACAGCATCTTTCCCGCTTCTCTAATCTCCGCTACAAGGCAATGGCGGCCAGAGAAAAGGGAGCGCTGGGAATTATCGTGGCCAGCGGGCCCCGCTCGAAGGTCAAGGAACAGCTGGTTAAGCTGGCTTTCGACGCTTCGATGTCCGGCTCGAGTATCGCCGGTCTTTCGATCAACGACGCACTCGCCGCCGAGATGATCCAATCGGCTGGAAGGGACCTGGTCGCGGTTCAGACCGAACTGGACACAGGCAAGCCGGCCACCGGTTTCGCAATCCCGGGTGTCAAGGTTTCGGCCGATATCGACATCAAGCAGGAGAAGAAAACGGCTCGTAACGTAGTTGCCAGGCTCGACGCGAGTGAGTCCAGTAACGAAGCGGTCGCTATCGGTGCTCACGTCGATCACCTCGGGGTCGGTGATGGCACCAGCTCGCTCGCACGCGACGACGAAAAGGGTAAACCACACTACGGCGCTGACGACAACGCTTCCGGCGTCGCTGCGATGCTGGAAATGGCACAGCAGCTAAAGAAACGGAAAGAATCGGGTACGGCCTTCAAGCGCGATTTCCTGTTCGGTGCCTGGTCGGCTGAGGAGCTGGGTCTGATCGGGTCGACTCACTTCACTCGCGTCTTCGGTGACGGTGCCGAACGCAAGGAATTGAGCCCGGACCTGGCGGCGTACCTAAACTTGGACATGGTCGGCCGCCTGACGAACAAGCTGATTCTCCAGGGCGTCGGATCGAGCTCTGTCTGGGCAAGCGAGATCGAGCAGCGAAACGCGGTCGTCGGCCTGCCGGTCGTGACCCAGAATGAGAGCTACCTGCCGACCGATGCCACCGCGTTCTACCTCAAGAAAGTGCCGATCCTCAGCGCATTCACGGGTGCCCACGAGGATTACCATACGCCTCGCGATACCCCTGACAAGATCAACTATGAGGGAACCGAGCGGATTGCGCGGCTGATGGGACTGATCGCCGAATCCCTGGCCAAGAAGGATCAGGCCCCTGACTACAAGGAAATGGAGAAACCCCGAAACATGAGCGGCGGCGGCCGCCGCGTATACCTCGGGACAATTCCCGATTTCTCGCAGGGTGACGACTTGGTCGGGGTCAAACTCTCGGGTGTGCAAAAAGGCGGACCGGCCGATTTGGCAGGCGTTCGGGCAGGCGACGTCATTGTCGAGCTCGCCGGAAAAGCGGTCGCCAATATCTATGACTACCAGTTCGCGATGACCGGCTTGAAGGTCGGGACACCGTCAACGATTGTCGTTCAGCGCGGGTCCGAGAAGATCAAGCTGGCGATCACCCCCGGCTCGCGGGACTGATGGAGTTTCGGGGACATAATACTTAATTCCCACAAAGCCAGCGTTCTCATGCGCATGCAATGGAATTAAGTTTTGTGTCCCCGAAACTCAATGCGTCTGTGGCTGTCCGTGCTTTGTTCCGTGTTTGTCCGTGCTACTCGTACAACCGCATCTCGAACACCCGAGCGGACTTATCCCCGTTGGTCGCGGTTACGGTAAGCCGGATTCCGTTGATCTCAACTGGCGGAATTCGGTGGACGTTCCGACGCTGGTAGTTTCCTGTCACTTCCGCCACGGTCGTACTTGTTTCCCCGTGAATCGCCTCCAGCCGATAGTCCCGCACGGTTTCGGGCTGTGCTGCCCGGATGATCTTCGAGTTGTGCGCGTCGCTGTGAGTCAGGGTCAGCTGACGGTTGAGGCCGGTGTCAAATACGAGATGCACTTCGCGTATTCTCCGGGCCTCCGGCAAACGCAGCTCGATCCAGGCAGGCAGCGGTACCTCCGGATCTGACATCCATCGGTTGCTTTTGGAATAAACAGCGCGGGCTGTCCCGTTGATGACGTTGGTTGCCTCGCAGCCGGATTTCTCTGACGAAGCCGTAACGGCACTATTCCGCGCCCGGTCAAGAGAATCGCCGTTGACCGAGCCGACCAGGTAAAGGTCCTCCCTGAGCAGGAGTTGCTGCAATTCCGTGATTCCGCGGCACAGTTCTTTGGGAATGCAGGCGTTCTTCACGCAAAGCGCTGCTGCAATACCTACCGCCTGCCCGACGACGCTGCACGTGGCCATGACGCGCGTACTGCCGAAGGCGACGTGGCTGGTGCTGATGTTGCGCCCAGCCATGAAAAGGTTCGGAATGTTGCGCGAGTAAACGCTCCGGAAGGGGATGTTGTAAAGCGGGACTGCGACGGCGGTATTGGGCTTTTCCTTGCTGTAGATTCCCTCTGGCGGGTGCAGGTCAAGCGGCCAGCCGCCATAGGCGATTCCATCCTCGAAGGTTTCGCCTTTCTCAACGTCCTGCTGGCGCATGATGTAGTCGCCGATCAGGCGCCGGCTCTCGCGTTTTCCGGGAATGAAGCCGATCCAGTCCAGTGCCCAGTTTTCGCTCTCCGGGTGCCTGCCGCTGTTTTTGATATGGTCCCAGACACCCAATGCGGCCGCGAGAAGCTCGTCACGAATCGCTTCATCGTCCCGGATCGTGTCCCGGTCGCCGCCTAGTTCGACCCACCAGTATCCGTATTCCCAGCTGCTCGTGTGGCCCCGGTATGGCAGTTCTTCGCAGGCGGTATAGGTTTTGGCCCACGAGGGCTTCCGGAAAGCCACCGGGCTCGAATGCTTTCGGGTTGTGAAGAGAATCGAGCTGCCGAGTACTTTGCCGTCGGCCTCCTCGAGCGCCATCGATTCGCCGAATTCCCGCCGGGACTCCCGGCCGACTCGGAACTCCGCGCCAGCCTCAAATCCGACCCGGCCGTCTCCGGTCGCATCGACGAAGAGCCGACCAGTTACTTCGAAGCGGTCGTGCGTGGCCGGTCGGTCCACAATAACCGCTCGGATGGCGTTTCGCGGGCCGAGTTTGACACCGACGCAGTTTGCATTCAGGAGGAGACGGATGTTCGATTCGGCGCGGACCTTGTCGTAGAGAAGAAGATCCCATGAGGCGGCGGACCGTTGTGGGTTCCAGACCGCATCATCGAGCCGCAGCTCTTCGATAATGCCGGATTCACGGGAATCCGTATCGGTGCGGCCGCCGTGGTGATCCGCCCCGACGATGTGCATCCGGACCTCGCTGGAAGAATTGCCGCCCAGCACCGAACGATCCTGGATGAGTGCAACAGTCGAACCCGCCCGGGCCGCGGCCAGGGCGGCGCATACTCCGGATAGCCCCCCGCCGACCACGACGATGTCGGCTTCGATCGTCCGGCTTTTCGTCGATTCACGATCCCGAGCCTGCTGTCCAACTGCCAGTCGGGTGCCGGCCGCGGCGGCGGCGGTCCCGAGAAAGGTTCGCCTTGAAAGACCTGCCCACTTCTTGTCATCCTGAGACATCGCGTCCTCGCTTTTCACGCGGAGAATAGTCCATCCAGCCGCATAAAACAACGACGCGGGGATCCGAAGAGGTACCGCATGAACAGCACCGAAAACAACGTTTTCGTCGGGACATCGGGTTACTCCTACGCGGAATGGAAGGGCAGTTTTTACCCTCCGAAGCTGCCTGCCCGCGAGTATCTCGACTTCTATGCTCGGGAATTTGCGACCACTGAAATCAACAACACGTTCTACCGGCTTCCTTCCCCGGATGCGGCAGAGGGCTGGGCTTCTCGAGTAGGGGACAGTTTCCTTTTCTCCGTCAAACTTACGGGGAGAATTACGCACCAGAAGCGGCTGACCGACGTGGATAGCGAAATGGAGCGCTTCCGGGAGGGCATCCAACCACTGGCGGGCAAGCTCGGCTGTGTGCTGGTTCAGTTGCCTCCGTATTTTCGAAAGGATTTGGGTCTGCTCAACGACTTCGCCGATCGCTATTCCACCATGTTTCCGATGGCATTCGAGTTCCGCCATGAATCCTGGGATTCGGATGACGTCCGGAAGATGCTGGGCGATAAACACCTGGCCCTGGTTCTGGCAGAGACGGATGACCACAAGCCCGACCGGAAAGCGGGGCTGATCGGGCCTTTTGTTTATCTGAGACTGAGAAAAACTGACTATCACGATGACGAACTGGCGGATTGGGGCACCTGGGTGACAGGCGTGCGAAAGCCTGTTTACATCTATTTCAAACACGACCAGAAAGCACCCGTGCTGGCCCGTCGATTCCTGCAACTGCTTTCTAGCGGTGCTGCCGTAGGTCCGACTTCCAAGTCGGACTCCAATTGAACCATGCGCATCTACACGGTAGGACACTCGACACGATCGTTCGAGGACTTCGTCACAATGTTGCGCGCCTGGTCGGTCGGGCACCTGGTCGACATCCGTTCTTTCCCGGGTTCTCGGCGTTACCCGCAATTCAACCGCGAACAGCTTGAGCGCGCGCTTCCTGCCGCCGGAATCGCGTACTCGCACCTCAAGGAGCTCGGTGGGCTTCGCCGGGCAAGCCTGTCCGATTCTCCTAACGGTGGCTGGAAAAACGAGTCCTTTCGCAACTATGCCGATTACATGCTGAGCCCAGACTTCTCGCAGGGACTCAGTCGCCTGCTGGAACTGAGCGGCGCCCAGGTGCAACTCGCTATCATGTGCGCTGAGGCGGTCCCGTGGCGTTGTCACCGGCAGCTGGTTTCGGATGCGCTGGTCGCCCTGCACGGGGTCCAGGTACTGCACATCCTGTCGCCCGAGAAGGTGCAGGAGCACTCCGTGACTTCTTTTGCGGTGCCGCGCTCGGGCGTACTGATTTATCCTTTGGAGGACACCGAAGGAGTCACCCGGAATCTGTTCGATTGAGCCAGAACAAGGAGGTTCGTGTGATCGCTAACGTCATCAGTCGCCGTTCTTTTGCTCTCGCCGCAGCGGCAGGAATGGGTGTCGGCCGAACCGTAGTCCGTGGACAGTCAAACCAGGGCTCGACCAGATCATCGTCCAGTGCCCGTTTCGTTCGCCTGGGGGGCCCGATCTACCTCAAATCCGAGGACCCCGAGGAACAGGCAAAGAAGCATCGGGACCTCGGTTACAGGGCAGCCTATTGTCCAAGCGTGTCCCTTGCAGACTCGACGAAGATCCAGGCGATTGCCAGAGCTTTCGAAAAGAACGATGTCGTGATCGCTGAGGTTGGACGCTGGGTGAATCTTTTGGACGCAAATCCCGAGCGGCGCAAGGAAAACCTTCAAAAGGTAACCGACGGTCTTGCCCTGGCCGAAGCCGTCGGAGCCAAGTGCTGCGTGGATATCGCCGGCTCTTTTAACGAGGAATCGTGGTTCGGGCCGCACCCGGACAACCTGTCCCGCCGCTTCTTTGACGCAGCCGTCGAAAACGCGCGCAAAATCATAGACGCGGTCAAGCCGCGGCGGACCAGCTTTTGCTACGAAATGATGGGTTGGTCGATTCCGGACAGCCCGGACTCTTACCTCGAGTTGATCAAAGCAGTGGACCGAAAAGCGTTCGCCGTCCACCTGGATCCGTGCAACCTCGTCAATTCACCATCCCGGTTTTACCGAAACGCGGACCTGATAGACGATGCGTACGACAAGCTGGGACGCTGGATCGTCAGCTGCCACGCTAAGGACCTTGCCTGGGAAATCGAGATGAACGTCCACTTCCGGGAGGTCATTCCGGGCACGGGTGCCATTGACTACGGTAAGTTCCTGAGGCGTCACGTGGCCCTGCCTCACCAGCCGCCGCTTATGCTCGAGCACCTGAAAGACGAGGCCGAGTACGATCGCGCCAGGGAATTCATCTTCTCGAAAGGAAAAGAGATCGGGGTCGCGTTTGGCTAAGGCGGAATGCGGAATTCCGAATGCGGAATGTGATGACAAACCGGGGAGTTGCGCAATCGTGAGGGCGTTGAAAACGTTGAATTACGAACTCAGAGACCGCCTGGTTGCCAGAGGACTTCTGCTTTCTACGCCGAAGGCGTTACGCAGCAGAGCCCAGGGTTGCCCGCGTCTTTTGCGGGAAACCCTGGGTGCGCAGTCCGTAAGGCCGCCAACCCTGTAGGGGTTGCGCATAAGCTTGGTACGCAACCCCTACAGGGTTGAGCGTTTCGCTGCACAAAACCCAGGGTTTCCCGCACAAGACGCGGGCAACCCTGGGCTTTGCTACGTGACCCCGTTGGGGTCATATAGGCTCCCTCTCAGCAGATTCGGGGCAATTGCTCGCCGCTGAGCATATCCAATACACGGTTCGGGCCGAGGATGGTCTTCAGCACCACACCGGCTTCTCCGGAACCGGTGACCCGGCCGACAATCGCGGGAACGGAATCGCTCATTTGGCGAGCCAGCACCGACAATGCGAGATCCGCCTGCGCGGCCGGGACGAAGGCCAAAAACCGCCCTTCGTTGGCTACGTGCAACGGATCGAAACCGAGGATCTCGCAAGCCGCGCGGACGTCATCCCGGCAAGGGATTAACCGCTCTTCGACGGTCACGGCGACCCGAGCGCTTTCCGCAATCTCGTTCAATGCTGAAGCCATGCCTCCCCGGGTCATGTCACGCAGGCAGTGCACTTCGATCCCCGCTTCCAGAAGGGCAAGTACCTGTCGGGCCAGTGGCATCAGGTCAGACTCGATAGTCGTTTCAAACTCCAGTCCTTCGCGGACGGCGAGGATCGCGATGCCATGCCGGCCGATATCGCCGTTCGTGATTACGACATCCCCCTCCCTGACCGAACGCGGGCCAATCTGAAGCTGGTGCTCAACCACTCCGACCCCGCTCGTGTTGATGAAGACGCCGTCGCCCTTGCCCCGGTCGACGACCTTGGTGTCGCCCGTCACGATCTGGACACCGCACAGGGCGGCGGCTGACGCCATCGACTGGACGATCCGCCATAGCGACTCGATCGCCAGGCCCTCCTCCAGAATGAAACCCGCGCTTAGGTACAGCGGTCTGGCGCCAGCCATGGCCAGATCATTGACCGTTCCGTAAACCGCCAGCCGGCCGATATCGCCTCCCGGGAAGAACAGGGGACGGACCACGTAGGAATCGGTCGTGAAAGCAAGTCGCGTCGCATCCGCAACCCCGAAAACAGTTGCGTCGTGCCCCTGCCCCAGCAAGTCATTGGCAAACGCGGGGAGAAACACCTTGCGGAGCAGGTCGTGCATCAGGCGTCCCCCGCCGCCGTGCGCAACCAGCACATTTGCATACTGGGTGACGGGCAAAGGGCAGCTGATCTGCACGGACCGGTCGTCGTCGGAATCGGCAGTCATTGCTTCCTCGAGCGGTAGCGGTAATAGGCGGCACAGGCGCCTTCGGTTGAAACCATCGTCGCTCCCAACGGACGCTCTGGAGTACATCTCACAGCAAAGGCGGGACAGTCGGGCGGCTTCTTGAAACCCTGCAGAATCAGCCCGCTGATGCACTCCGAATCGGCTGATGAATCGACTTCGGGCACGACGAACCTGTTCTCCGCGTCAAATGTCCGATATTCCTCTCGTAACCCCAGTCCGCTGGCGGGAATCTCGCCAATTCCCCGCCACTTCCGGGGTACAACCTGGAACACCTTCCGAATCAGCTCCTGCGCCGGCCTGTTGCCTTCTCTTTTGACCGATCGAGCATACTGATTCTCGACCTCCGACCGGCCTTCCTCAAGCTGCCGGACACACATGTAGACGCCCTGGAGTATGTCAAGCGGTTCGAATCCAGTGACCACGATAGGCACCTTGAACTTCTCGACGACGGGTTCGTATTCGTGAAATCCCATAACGGAACAGACGTGACCGGCCGCAAGAAAGCCCTGGACGCGATTGCCGGGCGCCGACAGGATTGCTTCAATCGCCGGAGGCACGAGGACATGCGAGACGAGCACGCTGAAGTTCTCGAGTTTCAAGGAAGCAGCCTGGTGGACAGCGAGGGCATTCGCCGGCGCGGTCGTTTCAAAACCAACGGCGAGAAAGACCACCTGCTTGTCGGGATTGGCTTGTGCGAGCTTGACCGCATCCAGCGGGGAATAGACGATTCGCACGTCTGCACCCCGCGACTTCGCCGTCAGCAGATCGTCAACCGTGCCAGGGACCCTCAGCATGTCACCGAACGAACAAAAGAGCACGTTCGGCTGAGCGGCGATAAAGACGGCCTTATCAAGTATCTCGGACGGGGTCACGCAGACGGGGCACCCAGGCCCATGGAGCAGATGAATGCGCGGCGGCAGCAGCTCATCCAGGCCAAACTTGATGATGCTGTGGGTCTGACCGCCACAGACCTCCATGATTGTCCAGTCGCGCGTCACCAGCGCGCCGATCTTCCGGGTCAGTTGCTCGACTTTCGCTGGATCCCTATACTCCTCCACGTACTTCACCGGGCAGGGTCCTCCTCCATCTGGCTGAGAAGATCGAGCAGTTCCTGGGCCTCCGCCTCGTCAATCTTGCTGATTGCGAAACCTACATGGACAAGCACGTAGTCGCCGATATCAGCTTCGGGCACGCAGGACAGGTTGACCTCCTTCACAATTCCGCCGAAGTTCACTTTACCCGCCCGGCTCAGCGGCTCATCTCCCACAACGCTTTCAATCCGGCCTGGAACAGCCAAACACATAAAACCTCCGAATACACATTGGTCAGGCGACCGTTATCCGATCTCCCGCGCGGCGGCCATTAACTGACCCACCGCCAAACCGCCGTCGTTGGGCGGGATCCGCTGGTGCCAGTACACCTGAAAGCCGTCGTCCGTGAGGACTCGAATTGCTGTCTCGGTGAGCAACCGGTTCTGAAAGCAGCCACCACTGAGGACGACCCTGCTGTGACCGGATTTTCGGGCGGTGTCCCTCATCATCGCGCACAGCGTATTGTGAAAACTCCGTCCGATGACCGCCCGGGTCACTCCATGCTGCAGGTCTGAAAGTATACCAGTTACGATTCCTTCCCAGTCGAGCCGCCAGGACGGTTGGCGCTCGTCGGGTTCGATCAGGCAAAACGGGTAGAGACGGTCCGTATCCGCGCTCGATGCGCAGAACTCCAGCTCCATGGCCGCCTGTCCCTCGAAGCTCGTGATCTGACGGATCCCGACCAGGGACGCGACCGCGTCAAAGAGTCGACCGGCACTCGAGGTTATCGGGCAGTTAATCTGCCTCGTTAACGCGGTCTTCAGAAGGTCAAGCTCCCGACCGCTGAAAGCTTCCAGTGGAGCACACCGCGCAGAACCCGGCGTGACAAAGAGGTCCCCCCCGTGAATCTCCCACAAAAGCCCAAGAGCCGAACGGCGGGGTTCCTTGACGGCCGCTTCTCCGCCCGGAAGCCGAAAAGGGCGCAGGTGAGCCAGCCGGTGGAATCCCTGTTGTTGGATTTCCAGGAATTCGCCACCCCAGATAGTCCCATCCGGACCGAAGCCGGTGCCATCCCAGGAGATGCCGAGAACAGGAGGCTCCAAAGCGTACTCGGCCATGCAGGCAAGCACGTGGGCGTAATGGTGCTGGACTGGAAGTACCCGTAGTCCGGATTTGTTGGCTTCCTGCGTGGAGAGATAACTCGGATGCATGTCGCAGGCAATAACCTCGGGCTCAGCATCGTAAAGCGAGACGAGATCTCTGCTCGTGTGCCTGAAATTCTCGAGTGCCTCCTCCGTTTCAAGATCCCCGAGGTGCTGGCTGACGAAAATCTGGTCTGAAACCGAGAGCGCGACCGTGCTCTTGAGGTGCCCGCCGAGTGCCAGGATTGTGGGTAGCTGACAGCCAGCCGGAACCGGCAGAGGAGCGTAACCGCGCGCTCGGCGAAGAATCGCCTCCCGGCCGTGCATGATGCGCGCAACGGAATCATCGACTGGGCGGGCGATAGGACGGTTGTGGACCAGGAAAATGTCTGCAAGGGACCCGAGCCGGTCGATAGCTTCGCCTTCGTCCGTGCAAATCGGCTCGTCTTTCAGGTTTCCGCTCGTTGCGACCAGTGGAAAGGCCAAGTCCCGAAGAAGAAGGTGATGGAGCGGCGTATAGGGAAGCATAGCGGCCAGATACGGGTTACCCGGCGCAACGCCCGGAGCAATGGCCGACTCACGCTTTCGACCGAGGAGAACGATTGGACTCGCCGGCGAACCGAGCAGACGCCGCTCCGCGCCTGAAACCTCGAGGTCCGCAGCGATTTCCACGGGCGACCCGTACATCAATGCAAACGGCTTCTCCTCACGGTTTTTGAATCGTCGCAGACGATCAACCGCCTCCTGATTCCGTGCGTCGAGCATGAGGAGGAAGCCGCCCAGCCCTTTGACAGCGGCTATTTGTCCCGCTCTCAGGCACTGCTCGACAGCCTGAAGGCCGGCTTCACCCGAAGCGAGGGGCTTGCCGGTCCTGTCCCACGCCTGGAGCGACGGCCCGCATTTCGGGCAGGCGTTGGGCTGGGCGTGAAACCTCCGGTCAGCGGGGTCCTTATATTCGGCGCGGCACGCCTCGCACATCTCGAAAGCCCGCATGGTGGTATTAGGCCGGTCGTACGGCAAACTCAAGATGATGCTGAAGCGCGGTCCGCAGTTGGTGCAGTTAGTGAAGGGATACCGAAACCGGCGGTTGGCTGGGTCGAAAACCTCTGCCAGACAGTCGGGACAGGTGGCGATATCCGGAAGGATGATGGTCGTCTTGAGGCCGCTCGTGCTGGTGGCTATCTGGAAGTCTGGGTAACCGACCGGATCGAGGTGTACCTCCTCCAGACTGTAAATCGAGGAGTTGGGAGGCCTTTCGCGCTCGAGCCGATTCCGGAAGACCTCCAGTTGATCGGCTTGGCCCTCTACCTCAATGATAACTCCGCCAGCCGAGTTCGCCACCCAGCCGCGGACGCGGAGCTCGACAGCCAACCGGTAAACAAAAGGTCGGAAGCCGACTCCTTGTACGGCACCTCGGACAACCAGCCGTAAGCGTTCTTGGCTTTGCATTTGCAGGGTTTACAACCGCCCGAGGTACTATAGCACGTCGCTTCGCAGCACGGTTTTCGAGGCAGGGCCCAGACAGACTATACTGGCGAATGAGCGGCCTCAGGCTGGTCCCGAAGAAAAAGCAGGTAGCTCATGAGGTTCAATTTTCGCTGGCTGCCGGACGGAGAAACGTGTTCGATCGGTCCGCACGAGCGCAGGAGACGCAAATGGAATGGAATAGCTGGTTCACCGGGTTCACTGTTGTCGCCCTTTGCATGGCAACAGCAAACGGGCAGGTGTCGGTTCGCGAGGAACCGATCGTTATCCCGACCTGGGAGATCGGGCCTCCGGCCCTCCACTCGCTCTCAGACAATCCCAAGGGGCCCATTTACCCTTACACTCTGAACGAGATCCTGACCGATCGAAAAACGGACAAGACATATCGCGGCGTAATCCTCGAGAACGAGTATGTCAAAGTCCTCGTCCTGCCCGAGATCGGCGGCCGCCTCCACGGCGCCCTGGACAAGAGCAACGGCTACATCTGGCTTTACTGGCAGAAGACAATCAAACCCGGCCTTATCAGCATGACGGGCGCCTGGATTTCGGGCGGGATCGAATGGAACTTCCCTCACGGTCATCGCCCCTCGGGCTTCATGCCGGTTGACTACCGTCTGGTGAAGAACCCGGACGGCAGCGCGACGGTCTGGGTTGGGGAGACTGAGCCCGTCTACCGCATGCGCTGGCTGGTGGGGATGACATTGTACCCGGGCCGCAGCTATTTGCGCTGCGATTACGTTTTCATGAACCCGACCAACCACCGCCATCCATTCCAGTTTTGGGCAACCGCCGCCACCCATGCCAACGAGTGGTCGCAGGCTCAGTACCCGGGCGATATGGTCACAGGGCACGGCAAACATGAGTTTTGGAACTGGCCAGTGCACAACGGCGTTGACCTGACCTGGTGGAAGAACTCCCCCAATGCCAGCAGCTATTTTGCTTTCAACAACCCGTCGGATTGGTTCGGCACCTTCGACCACAAGGCGCAGGGGGGCCTGGTTCACGTGGCGAATCATCACCTCATGCCGGGGAAAAAGCTCTGGACGTGGGGCTCGGGGCCGTCCGGCCGGATTTGGGAAGACATCCTCACGGAAGGGGGAGGGCCGTATTTCGAGCCGCAGGCGGGCGCCTGGAGCGACAACCAACCGGACTATCACTGGATGGCGCCACACCAGGTGCGCACCGCTTTCGATTACTGGTACCCGGTTCGGGACACCAGGGGCTTCCACAATGCAACTGCTGATTTCGCGGTCAACACCGATCTGGCCGACGGGAAGGGCTTCGCCGGCGTCTACGCCACCGGCCGCTTCGACGGCTGCCGCGTGGTTCTCAAGGATACCAGACGCGGCAAGACTCTTTCCGACGCCACCGTCTCAATTTCGCCCGACAAGCCGTACTCGGTCGAAGTGGCGGCCGACGCGGGTGCGACGGTTTACGATCTGCACCTCGCAGTCTACGGTCCGGGAGGAGAGCTTCGCATCGAATCGCAGAGGACGCCTCCCAAGAAGGTCGAGCTCCCGGCCGGCCAGGAGGACCCTGGAGACCCGCGGAAACTGAATCAGGATGAGCTTTTCCACGCCGGAGAGTGGCTGGACAGATTCGTCCGTACCGAAGATGCGCTCCCCTACTATGAAGCCGCTCTCCGCAAGGACCCGGGCGACGCAAGGGTGAACCTCGAAATGGGGTTCCTGGCGCTCAAACAGGGTCGTTGGAATGAGGCTCTGAAGTATCTCGATGCCGCTCAGAAGCGCGACTACGATAATTCTCGTGTCTACTTCGGCAGAGGTCTTGCGCGGCTCGGGCTCAACGACCTGTCGAACGCAGAAGCGGAATTCTTCCGGGCTAGCTACACCGAGGATTTTCGGTCCGCCGCCTATCTGAATCTCGCCCGCCTTGACACGGCGCGGGGGAACTTCCGCGCGGCAATCGAAAAGGCGACCGAGGCCGAGGCCGGCAATTCGAAACTGGCGGACATCCCCGCGTTGAAGGCGGTCGCCTGGCGACGGCTGGGCGACGCCGCGAAGGCACGCGCGGAGGCTGAACGCGCGATTCAGCTTGACCCACTGCATTTCATGGGCTGGCGGGAAAACGTGGAGGCGATGCGGCTTGCGGGGCAGGATTCCAAGGAAGCCGAAACGGGCTGGGTTGCCATCATGCGCGAATCTACCCAGAACTACCTCGAGCTCGCCTGTAATTACGCCGAAGCTGGGCTCTACCCGGAAGCCGATGGGCTGCTGGCCGGGATTGCGGCTGGCAAACCGGATTCCGAAGTGTATCCGATGGTCGGCTATTTAAGGGGTTACTTTTCCGAACGGCAAGGCAATACGGCCGCGGCCAAAGAGCTGTATGCCCGGGCGGCAAAGGGACCAGTCCGATACACCAATCCTCACCGACTCGAAGAAAAAGCAGCCCTGGAGGCGGCACTTGCCTTGGGACCGGACGACGCCCGGGCCCATCTGTTGCTCGGCAACCTGCTTTACTACGAGCTTGGGCAACACCCGGAGGCTGTGACTCACTGGCAACGGGCGGTCCAGCTCGACCCGGCGCTTTCCCTGGCGTGGCGCAATCTTGGTTACGCAGAACGCCAGAAAGAAAAGCCCGACTGGCAGACGGCACTGAAAGCGTATGAACGGGTGCTCGAGCTTGATCCGGCGGATGCACGGGCGCTTCTCGAGCTCGACCAGGTGAGCGAGAATCTCCAGACGCCAGCCGCACGCCTGGCTCGGTTGCAGCGCCTCGCTACTACCGTGGCTGCTCGCGACGACCTGGTGGCGCGTCTTGTCGACTTGCTCCTTCTTGACGGGCGGCCGGATAGCCTGAGAACCGCGCACAGCCAATTGAAAGACCGGCACTTTCACACGTGGGAAGGGAGTTACGGGATCCACCACGCCTGGGTGGAGGTGAACCAGAAGCTCGGCGACCTCGCCCTCACCGCCGCCGACGCGGACCAAGCGCTCACTTACTACCAGCAGGCCTGTGAATACCCGAAGAATCTGGAGGTTGCTCCCAGGACACCGGATTTCAGGGCTCACGTCAATTGGAATCTCGCGCGCGCTCACCAGGCGCTCAAGCAACCCGAAAAGGCGAAGGAATACCTGGCCGCCATCACCAGTGAAAAGTACAGCGAGGCGCACCTTGGCACCTTCTATCAAGCCTTGGCTCACAAGATGCTGGGCCAACGGCAGCAATACACGGCCTCGTTGACGGCGGTGGAAAAGCGCGCCCGTTTGTATACTTCGGGCGGATTCGAGTATCGGGGGCGCAAGAGCGCAATCGGCCACTATCTGCTTTCCCTGGTCCTAGGCGAACGAGGCGATGCGGCCGGTTCAGGCCGGGAGCTCAAGCGGGCGATGACCCTTGATCCTCAAGTGCGTCGTCTGGCGATCACCGAAGCACAAATAGACGTGGCCGGAGCTCATCAGTAGAAGAAACCAGAGCCGCAACCGCGAAAATATTGACTCGTCTCTTAGGCGGATAGACGGCGAGTCCCCGGCGGATGCCGAGATCGAATGGAGCCGCGCACGCGGCAGCGAGCGTGTTGAGAATGTCTACGTGTCTGTGAAAAGCCCGTGGGACAGTGCGAGCCTCGCGTGGATGCGAGATCGAATGGAGCCGCGCACGAGAGCGAGCGAAGCGAGCGAGAGTAAGCGGACCACCTGACTCGCTCCACTGCTTCGTGTTTAAATACTTAGCGGATGATTGGTGGTCCGCTTACTCTCGCTCGCTTTAGGGGGTGTCGAGAAAGTTCTTAAGGCCTGAAAGGCCGGCACATATTAGCCCAGGGCGAAGCGCTTTGTGCGCAGCCCTGGGTCTAAGGTAGTAGAGGCGGAGACAAGCCCTGAAAGGGCGCAAGAACGGCAAATTATCAGGATCTTACGCCCTTACAGGGCTTCGCGGTCGAGACCGTTGACCCAGGGCTACGCGAAAAGCACGCTTCGCCCTGGGCTATTATGTGCCGGCCTTTCAGGCCTTAAGAACTTATTCGACGCCCTCTTTCGTGCGCGGCTCCATGCGATCTCGCCCTCCGCACGACATCAGCCCATATCAAGGCCGTCAATAGCTGTGTGGGCCGAACGCACTTCTCCGAGCTTATGCAACCCTCGCAGCGTTTCTCAGCGGAGTGCGCGGCTCCGAAAGGGGAACGCTTGGCTGCACGACCGCGCCTCTTTTGGTTGTGGCGTTCGGAGGTCGGCGATTATGTGGCAGAAGTGCCGTGAATCGTCACTCCCTGAACCACACGGCTGATCGCACCCCTGCGGCTGGGGTTGTCCGGATTGAGCCCGGCCGCCAGGCCCAGCCTGAGGGCCAGCACCTGGGGGACAAGGACGTCGAGCGGAGGCCGCAGATCATCG
>CAYQYP010000382.1:0-7401 GCA_964421755.1 uncultured Acidobacteriota bacterium | reverse complement strand
GATGTTCTCGATGTCGGCGGGGGTGCTACCCGAGTAGTAACCCATACCGTAACCGGTCGACAGCGTCTTGCTCCACGTATAGGAGAGTTGATACGACATGTTCGCGGAGAAACGCTTGACCATGTAAGCCTGCAGGGAGTGGTACCAGGAATCGAAGGCACGGCTGGCAACGTACAGGTCGCCATCGCCTTTCAGCGCGAAGAGCGGCCGCATGTTGCTGCCATCCGTCGAATCATCGCCATCCAGTTCCTTGATGGCAAAATCAACCCGCTGGGCGACAGGGATCTGATTGAGGTTGTACCGACCCTGAGCATTGTGTCCCCGGTTGGCGACATAAGCCACTTCCAGCTTGGAGTCCTTCCAGAGCTCGCGCTCGACCGTCAGGTTCCACTGGTAGCTCCCAGGCGTGTCGGCGTCGAGTGCCTTTCCCATGGCCGCCACACCCGATCCACCCGTTGGCTCAGGATCGCCTCCGGCGTAGTTCGGGAAACTGTCCAAGGGCCGGCAGCAGGCATACACCGTCGTGATGCGGAAGGGCGGGTTCTGTCCCATTCCCATGACTTCGCTGATGGCTTCACGGTTGAAGAAAACGCCACCGCCCGCCCGGATGGCCCACTTGCCCTTTCCGGTCGGATCCCAGGCGATGCCGAGACGCGGGGAGAAATCACGCCAATGGTTCCTGACCAGTGACTCGGAATTCACGTCCAGGTTCCGAATCTTATCCGGCCAGATCATCCCGTTCTCGGTAACCTGACCCTGCGCAGGGTCGTACAGCGCTAGCACGAAGTTGCCGATATGTTGCTGGGCATCATAGGGATTGGGCAGATAGGCCCAGCGCGTGCCGTAGGTGAAAGTCAGACGCGAGTTGACACGCCACGTGTCGGAGAAATACGTCTCGTAGTCTCTCCAGCGCGTGTACGTCCGTGGGAACGCGTCGTGCTCGGTCCCGCCACCCCAGTACGTGCCTTTCAGCAGGAGGTCGGCCAGACCGTTGCCGGTCACGATTCCATTTCGACCCGGGGCATTGGGCGGACCCCAACCACCGGCGTTGCTTCCGGCTAGAGCCTTGCCGCCGTCAGTCCAGAAAGCGGGAGAGAAAGAGTCACCGTTACTGCCCACGTCTTCGTTCTTGCTGTTCCGACTGTACAGGAACCCCAGTTTCAGAGCGTGATTCCCCATAACCTTCGAGAAATCGTCTCTCCACACCCAGAGATCCTGCTCGTTCTGCCAGGGTGCCATGTGCCACATGTCGCCGCCCAGGGGGTTACCCCAGAACGTCGTATGAGCACGGTCCTGAGCGATATGCTCGGCACCCGACTCAAAGAAACTGGCATCCGGGCCCGGGAAGATTTCCGGTATAGCGTCGATCAACTCCTTGTTGATCTCGTCACCGGCTCCGCGGCTGACCCAGATTTCGTTCCCGGACCAAGCCCAGGAAACCTGGTTGACGGTCCCGGTCCCGAAAGTGGAAGTCCACTGTGCGGTAACGCTATGACCGGGCTGATCCCAGTTGGAATCGACAGCAGGGAAGGGGTCATCACCCCACAGACCCTGTTCGATGTAACTCGGTGCCCGGTTTCTCCAGGTATCCATGGTGATGCGGCCCATCAACGAGTTCTTCTCGTTGATGTTCCAGTCGCCACGGATCTGCTCCTGGCGGGTATCGATCGGAGTCTTCGGTGCATCGACCCAGTTGAAAACCGGGACCTTGCCATCGGCCGTCAGTCCGACCGTCGGCAAAGGATACAGCTTCAGCCAGGCCTGTCCGAACGGGCTCAACCGGTCGGCCGGAAGCTTGTTGTTCGGAAAGGCTGCGCCGGTCACCCAGTCGATGGGGTCAGGGTAGTCCCGGGAGTTGGGGCCGCTGAAATCACCCTGTCGCTCCAGAACCGTAGGCACGAGGTTTTGGCGCGGAACGCCACGCCCTTCACGCCGCCACTCCTGCGACCAGAAGAAGAACGCCTTGTCCTTCACGATCGGTCCACCAACGGTGTACCCGAAGTTGTTAGCAATCAGGGCCTGCTTCTTGCCCTCGGCCCTGTTGATGAAGAAGTCGGTTGCGTTTAGCGCGTTGTTTCGGTGGAAGTTGTACAACGTCCCGTGGAACTCGTTGGTTCCGCTCTTGGTGACGACGTTGATCTGGGCACCGGACGACGCGCCCATGTCCGCCGAGTAGCTGTTACGCTGGATCTTGAACTCGGCGATGGAGTCGACCGACGGGTAGGTCAGAATCGTGCGACCGGAGCCGATATCGACGTTGTTGGCGCCGTCGACCAGCCACATGTTGGCGTTCGACCCGCTGCCGCTGAACGAGATGTCGACTGCTGCAAACAACCCGGTGTTGCGAACGTTGGCATCCTGCTGTAACGAAGCGCCGGGCACCAACAGGGCCAACTGCACGAAACTGCGGCCATTCAGTGGCAGTTCGCTGACCTGCTCGCTCGTGATCAGGTTTGCGACTTCGCCGCTCCGCAGCTCAACCTGGGCCACGGAGGCCCCCTCGACGGTCACCTGCTCGGAGACATCACCAACCGCGAGCTGAAGATTCACCACGCGGTTCGATCGGATGTCCACCTTGGTCGGTTCGGACACTGAGGTCTTGAAACCTGGCATCGATACCGTGACGGTATAGTTGCCGGGCGACACGTTCGGGTCCGTGTAGAAACCCGAATCGTCTGAGACCACGGTCCGTTTCGCTCCTGTGTCCGTATTCGTGACGGTTACCTCGGCACCTGGTATAACGGCACCAGTCGGATCCTTGACGGTTCCGCTGATGGAGCCGTACTGGGTCTGCGGGAAGACCAGGATGACCGAGGTTAGGATCACGAGGGCGGACAGGAGCAGACGACGAAACTTCATAGCTCCTCCCCTCCTGTGAAGAGAATTGTGGTTTGGCGCCATATCTTACCGGGACCGGCGCCCCCCCTGACACGTAAAGTGGTAATCGACACTATGACACCACTTGGCCTGGGAGCCTGCCATGAGAATTACCATCATTTGGGAAAAGGTACAACAGCAATCTTTCTGGCTTTCAACTTCTTTCGTTCCGCTTTCAACTTCTTCCGTTGCGGTGGGCTCAGCGAAGTACCGCATAGTAGAATACAGCGATGACACCTGCCAGGCTGGCATGGATGCAAGCATTTCCAGTGCTGCTGCTCCTTTTCGCTGGTTGCTCCACGCCGACGAGTGTGACGGATCGGGCGCCGGGCGTGATCTTGATTTCCGTCGATACCCTCAGGGCGGATCACCTTCCTGCGTATGGATACCGTGACCTGGCGACTCCGGCCATCGACCAGTTTGCGGTCGGGAGCATTGTGTTTGAGCAAGCGATCTCGCCCGCTCCTTTGACTCTGCCGTCGCACGCTTCGCTGCTTACGGGAACACTGCCGATCTACCACGGGGTGCGTGACAACTCGGGCTTTGTGTTGCCCCCGGACCAGGTGACCCTCCCGGAAGTTCTAAAGGGGCAAGGGTTCGATACGGGAGCGTTCGTCGGCGCCTTTGTCCTCGATTCACGGTTCGGCCTGGCCCAGGGATTTGACTACTATTACGACCACTTTCAAACGGACACCCTCGACACAGTTGCGCTCCAGGTGAGCGAACGCCGGGCGGCCGAGGTTCTGAGGGAGGCCCGCACCTGGATTGCCGGGCGCGATAGGGACCACCCGTTTTTCGCGTTCATCCACTTGTTCGACCCGCATGCGCCGTACGATGCTCCCGCGCCTTTTCAGGCGCCGGGACGCCTGCCCTACGATGCGGAAATCGCGTACATCGACGACCAACTTAGCCGCTTCTGGGCTTACCTGAAACAGGAGGGGGTTTTCGACAAGTCGCTGATCGTCCTCACTTCGGACCACGGAGAGGGACTCGGCCAGCACGGCGAATCGACCCACGGGATGTTTCTCTATGACGCCACTCTTCATGTGCCGCTCATGGTGAAACCACCGGGGTGGAAAGAGACGGGGAAACGAGTTCGCGATCAGGTCCGCCTGATTGATGTACCGGCGACGATCCTTGACCTCTTGAGAGTCACCGCCCCCCCGCAGGTTCAAGGCAGGAGCCTGGTTGAGTCATGGACGACGGGTCGCCTGCCCAATCTGGCGGCTTACTCCGAGACCCAGTTGCCCTTCTTGAGTTACGGCTGGAGTCCGCTCGAAGCGTATCGTCTGCCGGACAGGAAATTCATCGACGCTCCTCGACCCGAGCTCTACGATCCCCTCCAGGATCCCAAGGAAGAACGCAACTTTTACCGTGACGATCTGCCCGAGCTGGCTCGCCTGAAAGCCGCCCGGGATCATCTGGTCGCTTCGGCTTCCAAGCCCGGCAATCAAACGGCGGTGCGCACCCCCGATGCGGAATCGACCGCACGTCTGCGTTCGCTGGGATATCTTGGGTCGGCAGTGAAACGACCGGTGCCGAAAGTCAGCAGTAACCTCACCGACCCGAAGGACAAGATCGAGATCTTTAATAAGATCTGGGAGGCGCAGGACAAGGCCCTTCAAGGCAAGCACGAAGAATCCCGCCGAATGCTGGCAGCGGTCATCGCGGCAGACCCGCGGATTTTCATGGCCCACTCGGTCCAAGCATTGAACCTGCTGCAGCTCGGGCAACCGAACCGAGCGATTCCCCACCTCCAGGCAGCCGTGTCGCTCCGTCCCGAGGATCCCGGGAGTCACTTCTATCTCGGGATGGCCTCCCTCCAAACCGGGCTGTTGGACCAGGCGGGGCGGGAATTCCAAAAGGCATTCGACATGGATCCCGAGAACGAAGCGGCGCTCAACAACCTTGCTGCGGTGTTCCTCCGACAGAATCGCCTCGATCAGGCCGCGGTCATCCTGCGCAAGATCATCGAGCGAAATCCTAACGATGTCGCCGCCAATATCAATCTCGGGGTGACCGAGCTCAACCGGCGACAGTACGGTTCCGCCCAACGTGCCTTCGAAACCGCTGCCCGGATAGACCCCACTCTTCCGGAGGCCCAAAACAACCTGGGCCTGGTTTACTTGCAGACCGATCGAACGGATGAGGCGATTCTTCACTTCGAAAGGGCGCTGCAACTCCGGCCTCTATACCCAAACGCCCACTTCAACCTGGCCCAGGCGTACCGCAAGAAGGGCTTACACGCTCAGGCGGACGAGCATCTCAGGCTGGCACGGAATGCAGGGCGATGACCGGCATGTCGGCAAAGCGTTTGGCTGACAAGATAGACACAACCTTGTTATGGGCGGATGTCGTGCGGACGCGGAATCGAAAGGAGCCGCGCACGACAGCGAGCGAAGCGAGCGAGAGTAAGCGGGCCACCTGACTCACTCCACTGCTTCGTGTTTAAATGTCTCGACTTAGCGAATGATTGGTGGTCCGCTTACTCTCGCTCACTGCCGTTCGCTTTCGTGCGCGGCTCCATTCGATCGCGCCCTCCGCACGACATCAGCCCATAGCAAGTCCGTCAATACCTTTGGGCCGAACGCACTTCTCCGACCTTATGCAACACCCTTGCTGCCCGCGCGGCTCTGAAAGAAAAAACCGCCTGCCGTGTGAGAGTTCCGGGCTAAAGGCGACCCGGTAGCAGTAGTTACTGACGGTGCCCGCCGATCATGGCGCTTGAGGAGTCGGCGCCCTTTTCAGGTTCTCGCGAAGGATCGTGCACTTGCTGGGCGAGCAGGCGATCGGCGCGGATGGCATAATCACCCTCACATACTCTCTCGACCCCGGCAACGGTGATGGCAAGCTGTCCATTTTCCGTCCGCTCGATCCACTGCTTTTCCTTCAGATACCAAATATGAAATTCAATGTACTCAGAAGGGCAGCCGAGCATTTTCTCTATCTGGATAATTCCAAGACCCGGGTGCCTGGCGTTCTGACGACGGGCGAGGTAAAGCATAGATAGGACCGCCTGAAAGATCCGCTTGTCTTCTTCATTGCCATTCGTGTTCCGGTCGAAGACTTTCCATTCAGCACTTCGGTTTGCGAAGTACCGGGCGTCGTACCGGGCGCGCTCCGTAGCATGGGAAAGGACCTCATAGGCTTTCACCAGACGATTGAACCTGTCCGGATTTCCGGTTTCATGGTTATCCGGGTGGTAGCGCTTGGCAAGGAGACGAAAGACGCGCTGGATTGTGTCTGGATCCGCATTTGGGTTTAGCTGCAGCGTCGCGTAATGGTCCTCATAGTCTTCCTGAATGTCCATCGTCGTCCTCCCTGCTCGCGACTGGACCGTCCACTTCCAGTTCGTCATTCCCCGGGTGTGGTCAAAGTGTCCCGGCGTCGCCTGCCAAAAAGCTACCCTGGCTCAATCTCGAACGGACGTATTCAAATTAGCACTGCCCGCTCGGTAAAGCTAATCGCGCCTTTTAAATGCTGGCTGCGATGGGACGGCTGGCCCGCACTGCTCACCGACGTGATTTATTGGTCCGGCTCCCTGCCAACGAGTGTTCGGTGGCCTCTTGACCGCCACCCCTGACAAGTGGTTTCTGCCGGTCGACTAGCCGAAGTATTGAGCGCGGACAGCTCAAGCGCTAACGTAATCCCTTCAGGGTACTTTCCCTGCGCACATCTGAATAACCATGGAGGATCCCGATGTACCGACGTCACGCTAGAGTCTTCATTCGCCTGGCAGTTCCTTGTGTACTGCTTGCCACGGCTTTAGGGCAGAATCTGTTCGACCTTCCAGCACCCGGAGTCCATACCCGCTGGCTTTCTTTCGAGAATCGGTCGGGGGAAAAGGGCCAGGGCGGTATGACTAACCAGGGACGCAAGGGGGCGCCCTCGACCACGATCAAGGCGGGTGAAACCTACACGATGGTCGATATCCCGGGCCCTGGTGTCATACGCCGGATTTGGCTGACGGTGCGCCCAGATGTCGAAAACCTCCGCGGGCTCGTAGTCAGGGCCTATTGGGACGGCTCGGGCGTCCCCGCCGTCGAGGCCCCGCTGCAGGACTTCTTTGGAATCCCGCTGGGTCGCCAGGTTCCCTTTGAATCAGCCCTTTTCTCGAACCCCGAAGGACGCTCGTTCAACTGCTTCGTCCCGATGCCGTTTAAGACCAGGGCGCGGATTACAATTGAGAACCAGTCACAAAAGGACTGCCAGAATCTCTTCTATGAGGTGGACTGCACGGTCGGCGATTCGCTTCCTCAAGAGCTCGCTTACTTCCACGCCCGCTACCGACGCGAAAACCCGACGACCCCGAAGAGAGACTTCGAAATTCTCCCCCTGGTCCAGGGAAAGGGACGATTCCTGGGCTGCAATGCGGGGGTCCGGCCGGTGGAAAGCTACGGGGAGCCTTTCTGGTTTGGCGAAGGCGAGATGAAGATTTACCTTGACGGCGATCAGGCTTTCGCCACTCTGGTGGGGACGGGAACCGAAGACCTGGTCGGGTCCGCCTGGGGTCTCGGCAAGTTC
>CAYQYP010000381.1:0-8617 GCA_964421755.1 uncultured Acidobacteriota bacterium | reverse complement strand
CCCACACAAAAAAGGGAACCCAACAATGATGCGGGTTCCCGTTAAGCTTGGTGCCGGAGGCGGGATTCGAACCCGCACACCCTTTCGAGCGCCACCCCCTCAAGATGGTGTGTCTGCCAAGTTCCACCACTCCGGCGAGATCTATATCAGGCGGCCGAACCGTGCCGGCCGCGCTGTGGGGTTACTTCTGCTGGTCTGGCTTCTGGCCGCCGCTTGGCTGTTGGCCGCCCTGCTCCGCCGGCTGCCCGGGTACCTGCTGCTGAGGAACTGCCTGCTGGGCAGGCGATCCGCCGCTCTTCGATGCCGGATTGGCAGGTGCCGGAGCCGACGTGGCCGGCTGGTCCTTCACCCCCTCCATGATGCTGCCGCCCTGCGAGCGGGTCAGGTACGTAATCGAGAGGGCCAGAGAAGTGACCATGAAAATGACAGCGCACACGGTCGTCGCCTTCGAAAGCAGCGTCGTGCCGGCGCGAGCTCCGAACGCGGTCTGGGTTCCAGCACCACCAAAGGCAGAAGCAAGATCCCCGGCCTTGCCGGACTGCAGGAGCACGACCATGATCAGGATGATCGATGCCACGATGTGCAAAGTCACGAAGAGTATAAACATAAAAACGTTGGCGTTCCTGTTCTTTAGATTCCAGATCTCGAGGCGAATTTCGGGGACACAAAACTTAATTCCCTCGCAACCGGTGACCACCCGGCCAACGGCTGGGAATTAAGTATTATGTCCCCGAAATTCCTCAGAACTTCACAATTTTAGCAAAAGATTTCGCGTCGAGGCTGGCGCCGCCCACCAAAGCGCCATCGATGTCCTTCTGCGCCATCAATTCCTTGATGTTATCCGGCTTGACGCTTCCACCGTAGAGGATGCGGACCTTGTCGGCGACCTGCGGCGAGTACCGCTCGACCAACCATGTCCGAATCATGGAATGCACTTCTTCGGCGATTTCCGGGGTGGCGGTTTTGCCTGTTCCGATAGCCCAAACCGGCTCGTAAGCGATGATGATACGGGATACATCCTCGGCTGTCAATCCGGCCAGGCCGCCTTCCATCTGCCCCAGCACGACTTCACGCACGCGCCCGGATTCCCGTTCCGCGAGCATTTCGCCCACGCAGACGATCGGCGTCAGGGCGCTCGCGAGCACTTTCTTCAGCTTGCGATTCACCGTCTGATCCGTCTCACCGAAGAACTGCCGGCGCTCCGAGTGACCGATGATCACGTAGCTGCACCCGCAGCCCGCCAGCATCCCGACCGATACCTGGCCGGTAAACGCACCCTGGTCTTCCCAGTAGACATCCTGCCCGCCGACCGCGATCCGTGAGCCCTCGAGGGCCTTGGCTACGGTCGCCAGTGCCGTGAAAGGCGGGCACACGACGGCTACGACATCCTGCGTGGAATCAACCAGGGTCCGCAACTCCTTGACCATTGCTTCGGCCTCGGAGTTTGTCTTGTACATCTTCCAATTGCCAGCAATGACGCTTTGTCTCTTCATGGTCCTCTCTTCTACTTCTTCCTGTCCGTAAGAATCTCGACTCCAGGGAGCTTTTCTCCGGCGAGAAACTCGAGCGAGGCACCGCCGCCGGTTGACACATGGCCGATCCGTTCCTGTACGCCGGCCTTCTTGACCGCCGATATCGAATCACCGCCGCCGATCAGCGAGAACCCCTTCGCGTCGGCGACCGCCTTGGCAATAGCCATCGTGCCCTTGGCGAACGCGTCGATCTCGAATACGCCGAGCGGCCCGTTCCAGATGATCGTCCTCGCGCGGCCGATCTCGGCTTCAAACGCTTTGATGGTCTCCGGACCGACGTCCAGACCCATCCAGTCCGCCGGAGTTGAATCGACACTGACGGTCTTCGTCTCGACGCCTGCCTCGAGCTTCGGCGCAACGACGTGATCGACCGGCAGGAGCAGCTTGATTCCGCGGGACTTCGCTTTCTCGATCAACTGTATGGCCAGATCCAACTTGTCTTCCTCAACCAGGGACTTTCCGATGCCCTTCCCCTGAGCCTTGAAGAAGGTGTAGGCCATTCCGCCCCCGAGCAGGACGGCGTCCGCGAAACCGAGGAAGTTGTCGATGACCTCGATCTTGTCCGAAACCTTCGCGCCCCCGAAGATGGCGACCACAGGGCGTTCCGGGTGGTAGAGCACCTTGGCCAGGTGTTCGAGCTCCTTCTCCATCAGCAGGCCGGCGGCCCCCTGCTTCAGGATCTCGGGAACGCCGTACGTGGAAGAGTGCGCCCGGTGAGCCGAACCGAAAGCGTCGTTCACATACACGTCGGCCAGCGCGGCAAGCTTCTTGGAGAACTCGGGGTCGTTTTTCGTTTCGCCTTCATGGAACCTGACGTTCTCGAGCAGCAAAACTTGCCCCGGTTTAAGCGCCTTGGCCTGTGCCTCGACTTCCGGCCCGACACAGTCGTTGGCAAACTGAACCGGCTGCCCCAGGATGGCGGCCAGGCGATCGGCCACCGGCTTGAGCGAGAATTCATCCTGGCGCTTGCCCTTCGGTCGCCCGAGGTGCGAGCTCAGAATGATGCGAGCCTTTTTTTGCTGGGCCAGTTTGATCGACGGGAGAGCGGCCTGGATGCGCGTATCGTCCGTGACCTTCCCTTCCTTGATCGGGACATTGAAGTCAACCCGCATGAACAGACGTTTTCCGTCGAGATCGAGATCGCGAATGGAAACTTTAGCCATAGTCGTTGGTCCGTTCTTTGGACAGAGGCCGGTCGCCGCCCACCTCTCGACTCGAGGCCGCCGGCGACCAGGCAGTTAGGTTAGACGGGAACTACTTCTTGCTGACCATGTAGCGGAGCAGATCCACGACGCGGTTGGAGTAACCCCACTCGTTGTCGTACCAGGAAACGACCTTGAAGAAGCGCTTCTCGCCCTTCAGGTTGTTCTGCAGAGTGGCCAGAGAGTCGTAAATCGAGGATCGCTCGTCGTGGATGAAATCCGTGGAAACAACCTCTTCGTCACTGACGCCGAGGATGTCCTTCAGGTAACTCTGGCTGGCTTTCTTCAGGCAGCTGTCGATCTCTTCGATCGAGCTGTCGCGGGCCGCCCGGAAGGTCAGGTCAACGACAGACACGTTGGCCGTGGGAATGCGGAAGGACATTCCGGTCAGTTTACCCTTGGTGGCTGGAAGAACTTCGCCTACGGCCCTGGCGGCGCCGGTGCTTGACGGGATGATATTGATCGCCGCCGCCCGACCGCCTCTCCAGTCTTTCTTGGAGGGGCCATCGACCGTCTTCTGAGTCGCCGTGTAAGAGTGGATGGTCGTCATGAGGCCCGTCTCGATGCCGATCCCTTCTTTCAGGATGACATGGACAAGCGGGGCAAGGCAGTTCGTCGTGCAGGAAGCGTTGGAGACGATATTGTGCTTCGCGCTGTCGTATTCCTGTTGGTTGACGCCCATCAGCAGGGTCTTCACCTCGCCCTTGCCGGGAGCGGAAATGATCACCTTTTTGGCACCCGCGGCCAGGTGTCCCTTGGCCTTCTCGGAATCCGTGAACAGGCCGGTCGACTCAATGACGTACTCGACTCCGAGCTCCTTCCAGGGAAGCTCGGCCGGGCTCTTGGCCGCCAGGACGACCTTCGTCTTGTGGCCATCGACGACCAGGGTGTCCGCTTCTGTCTTGGACGGGTCGCTCTTCTCGGCCGACACCGCGTGCTTGAACCGGCCGTGAACCGAGTCGTACTTCAACTGGTAAGCGAAATACTCGGCATCGGTCGAAACATCGACGACCGCGACCACATCGATCTCCTTACCCAAAAGGCCTTGCTCAGCAATAGCCTGGAAAACCAGCCGTCCGATCCTACCGAATCCGTTGATACCAACCTTGATCGCCATGCAATCCTCCTCAGCCTTTCTCAAGGGATTTATGAAATGCAGTTGCTTTTGTTCCGTGCGAGCCTCGGATTTTAAAAGGCAGGTCTCCGGGGCACACAACCAGTACGGAAATAAAGGTGTAATCATAGACTGCGGTGCTGGAGTAGTCAAGACCCCGGCGACCCTTCCACAGGGAGTCTGACTGCCCTCAAAACGAGCAGGGACAGCAGTTTCAATCGACCCGGGTGGACGACTGCAGCGGAACCGCGACCGACGCGAAATATCGAGATCGCATGTTGCCCGGCTTTTTTCGCGTTTTGCGCGTGGCTTATAATGCGGCAGTGAATGAAGCGCGCGGCTGACTGGCTGTTCTACCTGATCGTGCGAGGGTTTCTGACCTGTCTGGCCGTGCTGCCTTTGCGAGTTGCCTACTTTACCTGCGAGATGATCGCGCTCCTTGTGTACCTGCTCGATGCGAAACACCGCAGGATCGGCTTGATCAACCTGAAGATCGCTTTTCCGGAACGCGACGTCCGGTGGCACAAGCGGGTGTTAAGACGCAGCTTCATGAGGGTGGGCGAACACGCGGCCGAACTCAGCCGCCTGCCTTCGCTCACCGGAGCGGACGCTCTTTCCAGGGTATCGTATGAACCCGGCCGTGGACTCGAGAACTATCACGCGGTCAAAACCGATGGAACCGGCATTCTGTTTGTCACCGCCCACATCAGTGCCTGGGAACTGCTTCCGGCGGCCCACGCGGCGTCTGGACATCCGTTGAACTTCATCGTCCGACCGCTAGACAACCCTTACCTGGATGCCTGGTCGCTTCGCGTGAGGAACCGACACGGCAACGGCGTAATCGCGAAACACCAGGCCGTCCGTCGTTCTCTCCAGGTGCTGCGCCAGGGTGGAGACGTTGGCTTCTTGATTGACCAGAATATCCAGGAAAAGGAAGGTGTATTCGTTCCGCTCTTTGGAAAACCGGCCTGCACCACCACGAGCGTGGCTGCACTGGCTCTCAAGACCGGGAGCCCGGTCATTCCCGGGTTCATCTATCCTGCCGACCGCAAAGGGCACTATCGCATCCGCTTCTACCCGGCAACCGTCCCCAAAGCAGGGTCCAGCCACGACGATGACATCAAACGGCTCACCGCTGCCTTCAACGGCTACGTCGAGGAGATGATCCGCGAGTTTCCCGATTGCTGGCTCTGGGGCCATCGGCGCTTCCGGACGCAGCCCGACGGGTCCGATCCGTATGCAGGTGCGGGGGTTTAGCATGGGGAGGAGTGTCGCCAACCGGGCCGAAAAGCGGCGGATTCTGAAAGCGAATCCGCCCTACCACCACTCGGCGTGCCTTAGCAATCAGTCGTAGGGCGGATTCGCTGTTCAGAATCCGCCGCTTTTCGGCCCGGTTGGCGATTTCAGATCAATTTCGCAGAAGAATTTCGGGGACACAATCCTTAATTCCTTTGCTTACGGCCAGATTCCGACAACGGTGAGGGAATTAAGGTTATGTCCCCGAAATTCAGAACAGGGCTTTCTGGGCGGCGACGGTGAAGGTCAAATCGTTGAGCAGTTCCTGCAGTGAGGCCCTTTCCTGCTCGGGCCGTACTAACCAGGATGCCCGGCCGCAGTGCTCTCGCAGCGAATCGTAAAACGGTCGGTCGGTTTCCGCGCGGTACAGCAATTTGGCAAGCGCGGCAGTATCCCCCACCGGGAAGAAACCCGGGTAGTCGTCTCCCAGCATACCGACCAGTCCAGGCGTGTGCGATGCCAGAACGGGTACGCCAGAAACCAGCGCCTCCGAGAGGACGTTGGATCCGGATTCGATCTGCGAGGAAACCACGACCAGCCGACTGCTGGCAATCAGCCGAAGCGCCTTGTCGTGGGTCAGTCCGCCGAGCCACTTGTATCGCGGGTTGCGTTTCTCTTCGTCCTTCGCCTTCTGTTCGAGGCTGGCATTGATTGGGCTCCCCGCGTGGTTAACCCGGATGGTGGACGCCAGCGGTAGCTTTCGAACGGCCATGGCGGTGCGAAACGGATCCTTCTCGGGACTCAGATTGGCCACAACGGCCACGGGGAACGTATCACCGGGCGCATCGGCCTTGTGGTCCGCCGCCTGGGCCGACTGGTAAATAACCCAGGTTTTGCTTCGATAGCTCTCCGGCAGCTCGGCGACCGCCTTCCTCTGAAGGACGATAAGCCTGGAGGCGGTGGCGAGCGATTTCATGACCTCGGGACTGGCCGAGAGCTGCTTATAAAGGTCTGTACCGGTCAGGGCAACGATCATCGGCCGCTCCGGGTAACGGTCCCGGAACGCCGAAATCGAGGCATAACTTCGCCGCGCGTGCAGGGCAATCAAGACGTCGACTGGTTTGCCGCTGTACCGGCTTTTGATGGAAACCTCGTTCCCCAGTTCCCGGAGTATCGAACCCCAGCGCTCCGCTGTGATCACGTTTCCATCTATGGTGTTCGGCCGGGAAGGCCTGACTATTTCGATCTGCATCGTATTGTTCTGAACATTCTAACCCGTTTTTCGCCCGGAGGTTAACGGCCGGCCGAAGTGTCGCTTTCGAAGGAACGGAGAAACTCCGGAGCGAAACTGCGCGGCCGCCCGTCGCGACCGGTCACCACGTGTACCGTTTCGCCCTCGGCGAAAACCAGTCCGTCGGACGGATCGATAATTTCGTATGAAAATCGGATGGTCCTTTTGCGGAGCTCCTTGATCCGGGTGCGGACTATGAATTCCATGTCATAGCGAAGCGACCGACGGTATCGACAGTGCGACTCCGCGACAATCAGGTAGCTGCCGGCGTTCTTCTCCATGTCGTTGTAGGAAAACCCGCGGTTCCGGACGAATTCCGCCCGACCCACTTCGAAATAGACAAAGTAGTTGGCGTAGTAAACAACGCCCATTTGATCAGTCTCGGCGTATCGAACTCGCAGTCTGGTGTCTTCGTAGTCCTGCATGGTTTTGGTGATTGAACACTGACTGGTCCGTGCTATACCCGTATACCGTACTTCTCGCGCGGATCGACGTCCTGAGGTCCGGCGCCTGAAACCCGGCCAGCCGCGTGCGGATGGCTGATCGTTGAAAGGGCCAGGACTCCCAGAACAGCGTAGCCAAGCATGCCGATGGCCAATACAATCCATCCGGGTACCGGGCCCATCGCCGCCCGGTCCAGGAACTCGCCCACGGTCCCCGCCGGCTTAGGATGTATCGCGATTTTCGAAAGATAACTGATGCCGATGATCGTAAAGATCCAGATGTAGTTGCGCCTGAGCCGCCTGCCCGCAGCCTCCCAGAAGTTGATGTGAAAGCGAATGTCCCTGTAATCCTGAGCAAGCACTTCGTTCCACCTGTTTTCGGTACTGATCGGCTCGCCAACCAGCAGGGGGCCATAAAAGCACACTTCAAGGAGCCGGACTCTCGTTCGCCAGATGTCGAAATACCGGTATCGACGCGCCTCGATCCCGAGAAAGATCGAGACGAGCAAGGCAACGAGAAGCAGCGGGACAGGGGAAATGTCGGCGTTGCTGAAAGTCACCGAGAGTGCGATACCGGTCGTGGCAACCGCCCAGTTGGTTGTCGTATCCAATCTCGTTCGCCAGACCTTGCTGCGATACATCTCGCCCCGGTACAAATGGGCCAGAGTGGTCAGTTCGGCCGGTGTATACCGGACCTCGGCTTTGGTTTGGACCTCGGCTGACGATTGTCCGCTCATATTGCTACCGCTCATTGGACTCCACCGGGCTGTCCCGATATCACCGTGACCTTGAGGGGTACGGCTTCCTTCGGCGTTTCGCCGTCAACGGGCTGCTTCGCGATCTCGTCGACGACTTCCATTCCCCGGCTCACATACCCGAACACCGTGTACTGGCCGTCCAGCTCTTCCTGCCTGTCGAGAACAATGAAGAAAGAATCCATACCGCTGTTAGGGTCGTCCGACCGGGCCATCGAGACGATCCCACGCTCGTGTTTGACGTCATTGAACTCGCCCTTGAGCGGCTGAACGAGCTTCCGGTACTTTTCCGGCACGGCCGGTTGCCGGTTGGCGAGGAAGCCTCCCTGGACGACGAACCCGGGGGCGATCCTGTGAAACGTGGTCCCCGTATAGAGGCCAAGCTGTGCAAAGCGCAGGAATTGTCTTACGTGCTCCGGCGCCTTGTCGGAGTAGAAGGTGATCTCGATGTCGCCGAAGCTCGTTTGGATGAGCGCCTTGTGCCTGGCTAATTCCTCGACGGAAGTATCCACAAATGGGACGGGCTCGGGCGCCGGCCGGGGACGCGAATAGACCTTGACCAGCTCGATCCTCTCCTTGATCCGCTGCTGTTCATCAGTCGCCGCCTGGGAAATCTTCTCAGCTGCCTCCATCCCCTCAATGACCCGGCCGAATGCCGTGTATTGCCCATCGAGCTGAACCTGATCGCTGACGCAGATGAAGAACTGAGAGCCGGCGCTGTCCGCGTTGCCCGGTACCAAAACCGCCGAAACGGTCCCCCGCAGGTGCGAAACCGGGCTTGCTTCCTTCTTCAGCTCCATCAACCCGCCGGTTCCGTACAGGTCGCGTTTCTGCGGGTCCTTGGTCAAAGGATCGCCTCCCTGGATGATGGCCAGTGGAATCGCCCGATGGAAGGTCGTCCCGTGGTAAAAACCGCTGTCCACGCGCTCGAGGAACCGGGACACGTGGTTCGGCGCCGCGGCGGGGTACAGGTCGATGATCAGGTCGCCAAGGGAGGTTTCAATCACGACCTGGCGGTCGCCGGCGGCCGGCTCTTCGGCGGCC
>CAYQYP010000380.1:0-18220 GCA_964421755.1 uncultured Acidobacteriota bacterium | reverse complement strand
CGAGCGGCCGCACGAGCGAAATGGTGGAATCACGCAGTCCCGGTCACGCGAAATCTCGCATGGTGAAAGCGGCGTCGTCAGGACTCCTGGTAAAGCACCGGAGTTCTTCTGCCGCCGCACTCCAAAGCTTCGCCTGCCAGGGCAGCCCACTGGCAGCTTGAGCTAAACGCTTTCCGAATCAAACCCGTTTTTGCGTTGTAAGGCAACTTTTTACCCCTTCAAAACGGCGCTGCACCCGTTGGTGGAGTGAGGACATCGGACCAGAGACGACTAATGGGACAGCAGAGATTCTCGCCGGGCGCAAAGAATCTCCGATGGATGATTCGGGGACAGCTCCCACAATCGCGCTGTTCAGCGGCCTTCGAATCCCGCGAACGCTTCTTGAACAATCTCTTCAACCGCGGCAACTTCTTGATCAGTCAACTTGGCGAATTCATTCTCGCGACGTTTTTTCCCGAGTTTGCCGCTGTTTTTGCGGATGAACATTACGAGATCCTCGGCGAGGCGGTCGGGCATCTCCACGTACTCCATAATTCGCCGCATCGCCTCGTCGTGCCGCCGTAGGTAGTCGATCTCCTTAGGCAGATCTTCGTTGATAGTCTGCTCGACGCAGCCGTACAAGAATTCCGCATTGTCCGTACAGTCAAAGTAGCGGTACAGATCGGCCGTGTCATTCAGAACGTCCACATTCCGCTGGGGTGTCGGACGCCACTCGATGAAGTTCATCAGCGGCGAGGAATGGGCCTGTAGGCTCTCGCGGTACTTGTCGATTCTCGTGAGCATTACGGAAGAAACGGGAAACACAATGCCGGGCGGCGTGAACTTGCGCTCCATGAGTACGTGATGAATGAGACAGCGATGAAGCCTGCCGTTGCCGTCCTGAAACGGATGTATGTACACGAAGCCAAAGGCGGTTGCCGCCGCTTTGAGGACCGGGTCAAGCCCCGAGTCACGCATGCGATCGTTCGCCTCGATCATCCCGGTCATCAGGTCATTGAGATCTTGAGCGCGGGCACCGATGAACTCGGGCAAGGGATCTCCCTGGTCGTCTCGCTGCCCGACAAATACTCCGTCCGTCCTCAGCCCGGGTTGGATGAAACGCCTGTCCTCGACCAGGACACCGTGCAATCGGACCATTTCCTCAAGTGTTAACGGAACTCTTCCCGCCTGGACGACCGCTCGCCCCCAACGCTCCAGTCGACCACGCGGCGGACGTTCTCCTTCGATGGCAAAACTGGCACGGCTGTCGGCAAGCAGAAAGAAGCTGGCTGCGCGCGCGACAACATTGGCCCCCGTCCGGCCGACGATCTCGGTAGCCTTCTCTCCAAGCCGTCTTTCAATGAATGCCTTCAAACGGTCCGTGCGCCTAATCACAGGCGAGAACCGTGCCGTTCCGAGCAGGTTCTCTCGGACCTTGTGGCGACGTGAAGACTTAGGTGCACCAATGAAGTAGGCTTCCGGGTCGAGAAGATCGATAGCGGTCAGCGTGGCCGCGAGTTCTGGAACGTCCAACGTACGCCCGGTCAACAACTCGTAGAACATCCACGCACGACGGTTCGGTACTCCAGTAGGCGCAGAGCGCACGAACTGCTGAACGGCGTTTGCGGACGCCCCTTCAAAGACCTGCTTCAGGATCAGCAGATCGATGGGCTCGTGTCGCAGAGCGAAGCTCAAATGTGCCGCAAAATCCTCCCCAGGCCAATACCGTTTATCAAAAACGGACCACTCTGCTTCCTGCCGCCGGCTTCCGCGAATGTGCCGCTCGGAAACCACACTCGGCTGCCTGACCGGGGCCTGCACGTTCAGAGCGCGAACGAGAGCCGCCCAACCAGACAACCTGGCGCCGGGCGGTGCTGTCTTCTCCTGGAACACTTGAACGGGACTCGTGTCGATCCGCAATGTCGAAAACCTTCTCAGTAAGGTCGAACAACGCCAGAACCTGCACTTCTTGGTCGAAACACAGTGTAACTGGCGGACCGGTCGAAATTCAATAGAGGGCGTCGAAAATTGCTCTGAATTTTAGTTCCACGTCGAAAATCACCCTGTAATACCGCAGAGGATAGCTAAGAATGAGAGGAGGACAGCAGGTCCCGTCTTCAACACCACCTTCCGGAAGCGCGGTTTCCAAGCGAGCGTCTCAGCCGTTACTCATCTCTGAGCACGACGTTCGGGTCTAGCCGCGATGCGCGCCACGCCGGGAGCCAACTGGCGACCACCGCCACGGCCGTAATCGTCGCGATCACAAAGGCGATCGTCACGGTATCTGTCGGTTGGACACCAAACAACAGGGACGCAATCAGCCGATTTACGGCAAACGCGCCTGCAAGGCCAATGGTGACACCCATCGCCGTGACCTGAATTCCTTGCTTCATGATCTGTGTGAGCACGTGGGAGCGAGCTGCACCGAGGGCGACCCGAATGCCGATCTCGCGCCGGCGCTCTGTCACCATGTAGGAGAGCACACCGTAAGTGCCGATGGCTGCCAGTAGCAGCGCCAGTCCGGCAAAAGCGCCCAATAGCTGCGCCAGGAGTCTCGGCCGGCGAATCGATTCGGCGAACACCGAATCCATGTCGCGAAGCCGCACGACGGGAACCGCGGCGTCCACTTCCCACACCACCCGCTCGATCGTCCCTGACAGTGCGGCCGGTGGCAGCGTCGTCCGCATCACTACATTCATACTGGGCGGAGAGACACTGTGCTGATCAAGGGATACGTAAAGTTCAGTTCCTGCCGGGCGCTCCACCCCGCGCTGCCTGACGTCCTTGACTACTCCGATCACCGTATGCAAGACATCATCGCTGGCGCCAAACGACCCACCCGGAGGCCGCAGACGCTGGCCAATCGGGTTCTGCTCCTTCCAGATCCTTTTCGCCAAAGTCTCATTGACGACGGCCACCTTGCCTTGCGATGCGTTGTCGGTTCGCTCGAAGCCGCGGCCGGCGACGATCGGGATACCCATCGTCCCGAAATAGTCGCCCATAACGAATTGGTAGTAGTCGATAATTTCAAAGGGCCTTCCATCGTCGGAGACATAGTTCTCGATAGGAGTAGCGATCGCATCTGGCGTTCGATTCGGCGGCAGACCCGACATGGCAGCCGTTCCCAGCACGCCCGGTACGGAGCGAAGCCTGTCGAGGACGCGTTGATATGCCTGCGCGCGTGTGTCGGGATCTGAATTCGCCATTGGCAATGTCATCGAGAACGTCACCAGCCGCGACCGGTCAAATCCTGCATCGATCCTCGTGAGGTTGTAGACTGTCTGAACCAGCAAACCCGCTCCGATAACCAGCATCACCGCGAAAGCGACTTGGGCTATCACGAGTCCACGACGGGCGTAATGATGCCAGGCGCCGCTGGCACCCCTTGTGCCCTCCTTGAGCGCAGTCACCATGCTACTCGTTCGCCGGCGCCCGAGCGACACGAACCCGAAAAGCAGGGCCGCCCCAGTGGAGAGGCCGAGGGCAACCAGCAAAACGGGCAAATCGATCGTAAGCTCACTCGTTCGTGGGACGCTAGCCGGGTAAGCACGGATCAGCGCCCGCACGCCAGCGCTGGCTAGCCACAGACCCAGAATGCCACCGGCTCCGGACATCACCGCACCTTCGGTTACCGACTGCCGGAGCAGCCGGCCGCGGCTGGCGCCGAGAGCGGCGCGCAGTACAAATTCACGTCTGCGTGACCCGGCGCGAGCAATCACCAAGTTTGCAAGATTCGCGCAGACGATGAGCAGCACGAATCCCGCGGCGGCCTGCAGAACCCAGATCGGGCGGCTGGCATTCCCAACGATCGCGTCCTTTAACGCCCGCAATTGGAGGGTGTGGTCTACCGCGCGCAGGGGACGGTTCGTGGGGACATGGCCTTTCGTGCCGACACGCTCGCCCCAGTCTTCGACGAATGCGCTCAGCTCCGTCTGTGCCGCCTCGAAGGTGACGCCGTCTTTCAGTCGCGCAATGACGTGTAGGACATGGGCCCCGCGTTGCAGAGCCGTATTCGAGTGAAGCCAGAGGGGCAACCAAACCTCGGTGTGGTTATCCATGACGTCGGCCCCGGGCGGCATAATGCCAACGATCTCGTGGGGGCGGCCCTCGATTTCCACCTTCTGACCGACGAGCGGTCGTCGTCCAAACGCTGTTCGCCACAATTCGTGCGACAGAATCGCGATCGGTGGCGGTAGCGTCCCGGTCCAGCGGGCGGTTTCTTCGTCGTTGAAAAAGCGTCCCTGCTCCGGCTGAATACTGAGCGCCTTGAGCAAATGTGCATCGACGGAGATCGAGCGCACCCGCAGAGGTCGATCCCCTGCCGTGACGTTGACCTCGCCGGTTGTGTACGCCGCGCCGCCGGTCGAATAAGCGCCAACCGCCGCGAACGACTGGTTCATCTGGCGGAACTCCGTGTACTCTGGCGCAGAGAGCGCATTTCGGGTGCCCCCTATGGCCGGAGATTCTGCCGTCAGATACATCAGCTGATCGGGTTTCGGATACTCGAGGGGCCGCAGCAGCACTCCGTGCAAGATCGTGAAGATGGCAATGTTTGCTCCAATCCCAAGCGCCAGCGTTACGGCGACGACTCCTGTGAACCCAGGACTCTTCGCTAAAGACCGAATCGTGTAACGTACGTCTTGAACAAGATCCTCCAGAAAGTTTACACGGCGCATATCGCGACACTCCTCCTGAAACTGGCTTATCCCTCCGACGGTGCGCAAGGCTGACCTGTGGGCTTCGTCTGGCGCCATGCCAGACGCGATGTATTCTTCGACGAGGCGCTCTAGATGAAAGCGAAATTCGGCTTCCAGCTCGGACTCAACTTCGCGGCGACGCAACAAAGAGCGCAAGCGGAGACGGGCTTTGTCCAGGGCGCGCATATCAGGCCTCGCGGATTACCAGATTGATTGCAGCCGAAAGGCGAGTCCAGCTTGCCAATTCCTTGTCCAGTTGCTTGCGGCCGGCGCTGGTGAGCGAATAGAACTTTGCCATGCGGCCCGTCTCTGCCAGGTGCCAGGCGGCCTTGATCCAGCCTTGCTGCTCGAGACGGTGGAGCGCCGGATAAAGGGAACCCTGCTGAACCTGAAGCGCCTCTCGCGAAACCTGCTGGATACGCTTGGCAATCGCCCAGCCGTGTTTGGGCTCGAGCGAGATTGTCTTGAGGATCAACAGGTCGAGCGTCCCTTGGATCAGATCCGTTGGCTTAGCCATAAACCTAGATTAACAACAAGTGTTGACGATCTACAACAAATAGTCAGCCGAGTATTGGAGGCGAGTTCGAGTCATGGAAGGTGAGTTTGACAGTTGGCCCCTGTCGAACGTTAGTAACCAGCGCAGGTCGGAAGCACGCGAGACACGTCCCGCTTGTGCGTCGAACACTCGGGTACACGATCCCGCCGGACCCTGACAACAGCAATTCTCTGGCCAGCATCTGAGAGCTGACGTAGCTGTCCGGGTCCAGGCACGTGACGTACGCCGCGTCGCCCCGGATGTCGTGAAGGTCAGCTCGAAAGTCAGCCAGGTAATCATCGAACGTAAAGATTTCCGGTTCATTCCAATTGATCTCGCTGAGCTCCCGAGTCTTATGGAAAGCAACCTCGGCCACGGCGGTATCCGACTCAAACGCTGCGTACCACGCGCCTCGCTCGGGATCGTTAAAGCGACTGCCTAGGGGATGCGCATGCGTGAACGCCGCGTTTACGATTCGCGCGTAAGGAATCCCGAACAGAAGCTCGTGGATACTGATGCCGGGAAGCAGATTTGCTTCTCCCAGCAGTCGGTCATTGGTGGCGCCCTCCAACTCGAACAGGTCCCGCAGTTGATCCTCGTCATCGGCAAGGCTCGCTAACACGCTCTCGTCGCCGTAGCGGGATGGTATCAGCCGATGAGTATCATCCTGGCGAACCACTGTGATCCGGGGTGTCACCGGGCCCCTCGTCGCGCATCGAGGAGTTGTCGGACACGGATGAAGGCGGGGACTCCACCTTTGACGAGATACGTGAGAGGTGCTTCTCCTCCAAACATCGGATTCGAGTTGTCTAAGCTAATCCAGGCATCCGCCAGTTTGCGACTGTAAAGGATGTTGAGAGCTTTGAAGATGCCGAGGAGCAAGGAGATTCGTGTGAGCTTGTCTTGGTCCAGGCTCTTCTTGCTGCCACGCTTCAGCTGGTAAAAGAAACCGTTAGAAACACCGCCCAGGAGCTGTCGAGCCGATTCATCACGCAGGTACCAGGCCTCTGCCAGCTTGAAGAACGCCGCAACGGCTGAACGGCTTAGCCGTTCCTGAACCTCCTTGCTCGAAAGGTCTATGGGGTTGTCCGCCGAAAAGCCCGCCAACGGCTCAGGGAGTGATGCCATGGAATCTTCCTCCAACTATGGAGTAATATACATCCATGGATGGAGCAAAGCAAGCCATGAAGATTGTGAGTTGATCACTTCGTGGCGGAGTAGGGCATGGGAATAGGGTGGGAATAGGGGACACTGCACTCTTCCTCCTGCACTTCTTCCTCACTTCCGACTGGAAGTGTACCGGGTGACGCCGCAGCGACGTGTGACAAAACAAGCGGGCTGATATATAACGAAAGCCGTCACCAAGGAACAGGAGAACGGGGCGGAATGAAAACGGGTTTCAGCGCAACCAGGAACTTACAGAGATACTTTCGGCTGACGGCGCAGGGGATTGCCATCATGCTCTGCATGGCCGGCCTCTGTGCGCAGGCGATCTACAAAGAGCAGCGGGCTCCGGCAACCGATTTTGCGGTCATGACTTGGGGTCCCACTCCGGCCGATCCTCACCAGCTCGAGTGGATGAAGCAAGCGGGGATCAATCTGGCAGGTTTCGCGAAAATCAAGGACCTGCCGGCTTTCGAGCAGGCGGGCCTACAGGTCTGGATCTCCGATCCCCGCATCAGCGGGTACGACTGGGAGAAACCGCTCGACGAAGCGGAAGTACGACGAAACGTCCAGGCTGTCGCCCGGGAAATAGGCAACAGCCGGGCCGTCATCGGCTTTGTTCTCAGGGACGAGCCTCATGCTCGGCTGATGCCGAACCTCGGAATGGTCGCCCGAATCATCCAGGAATACATGCCGGGCAAGTGGCCCTATGTGAACCTTTTCCCGGCCCGGGTGACGCCGGACAGGATGGGCGTGGAGACGTACGACAAGTACGTCCGCATGCTTGTTGACATCATCAAGCAGCCTTTTCTCAGTTACGACAACTACTCGCTGGTTGGCGGGCAGATGATGGACTCCTTCTTCACCAACCTGGAACAGGTTCGCCGTCTTTCCGTGGAGACCGGCACTCCCTTCTGGAACTGCGTCCTCTCGAATGCTCACTTCAACTACATGGAGAACACCGACGCCACGTACCACCTCCAGGCGTGGGCCACCATAGCTCACGGCGCGAAAGGGATTCAGTACTTCAGCTACTTCACCTGGTCAAACGGCAACTATCGGCTGGGACCGATCGACCAGTTTGGCAACAAGACCGCTTCGTGGGACATGATGCGAAGGATCAACAACCAGTTGCATGCGCTCGCTCCTACCCTGAAACGGTTGAAGAGCATCGGGGTATACCACTACCCGGACGTTCCTCCGGAATGCCGTCCTTTGAGCGAGAGCAATCTGGTTGAGGCCATCGAGATGACCCAACGGTACGTAGTGCCCCCTGTACAGGGTCGCTTCCTGGTCGGAGAACTGACCGACGAGACCGGGAAACCGTACGTCATGCTCGTGAACAAAGACCTGAACAACTCGTTCCGGTACAAGATACAGCTGAAGAAGAAGGACGCCGTGCTTCGACACATTTCGCAGTATTCGGGGCAGGAGGAACCGTTCGGGTTCGAAATGGACTGGATCGGCCCCGGAGCGGGACACCTGTTTCGAATTGAATAGACCTTCGGTCAAGCCGTTGTCCGTCGCACCGATGTGCGCCGGCCGCGAGGCGAAACGAGTCGGGTCAAAGCAACATGCTCACCGGGACAGCGTCGGTCCGACCCCAATGCGTCTTTCAGCGGAGTAAGCGGGTTCTGGCCGGGGGGTTGATTCGACCCGCTTACTCCATGTTCAACACCCTCCATCTGCCACGACCAGCCCGCATGCTGCAAATGTAGATGCCTCCCTGTACAATGCCAGGTCAGAATGAAATCCGCGCGTTGCCGAAATTCCTCGAGGAAAAGAGGAGAAGGAAAATGAAAGCTGCCCTGATCTGTCTCTCAACTATCGTCGCATTTGTCGCCGCCGTTAACGCGGGCGAGCTTCATGTGGCGATCAACGGTAACGACTCCAATTCCGGCACGAAGGAAGCGCCGTTCCGAACAATACAGCGGGCGGCAAACGTCGCCCAGCCCGGGGATACGATTACCGTGCACCAGGGCATTTACCGGGAGCGAATCAACCCTCCGCGAGGCGGCGAGTCCGATTCGAAAAGAGTCGTGTACCAGGCGGCGCCCGGCGAGAAAGCCGAGATCAGGGGCTCGGAAGTCGTTAAGGACTGGGTCAAGGTTCAAGAGCATGTCTGGAAACTGACTCTGCCCAATTCCTTTTTTGCCGACTTCAATCCTTACAACGATCTGATCCGCGGCGATTGGTTCAATCCCAAGGGTCGCAAGCATCACACCGGAGCGGTCTATTTGAACGGGGACTGGTTGGTAGAAGCAGCCAGTCTGGAAGATGTGTTGAGCTCCGCAGACAAACAATTCTGGTTCGGCGAGGTTGATCAGGAGAAAACTACGATCTGGGCACAGTTCAAAGGAATTGACCCTAACGGACAGGAGGTGGAAATCAATGTCCGCCGGACAGTGTTCTACCCGGACAAGACCGGCATAAATTACCTGACCGTCCGGGGCTTCGCGATGCGCCATGCAGCCACGAATTGGGCGCCGCCGACGGCCGAGCAGGTGGGCCTCATCGGGACGCATTGGAGCAAGGGCTGGATCATAGAGAATAACGTGATCAGCCACTCCGTCTGCTCGGGAATCGCGCTCGGGAAATATGGCGACCAGTACGACAACACGTCGGCCGATACCGCGGAGGGCTACGTAAAGACGATTGAACGAGCTCTCGAGAACGGCTGGAACAAGGAGACAATCGGGGGGCACATCGTCCGCAACAACACCATCTCCCATTGCGAGCAGGCTGGCATCGTCGGGAGCCTCGGGCCGATCTTCAGCGTCGTGACTGGTAACACCATCCACGACATTCATGTTCGAGGACTGTTTTCGGGCGCCGAAATGGCAGGTATCAAGTTCCACGCGGCCATCGACGTCGAAATCAGCGGCAACCATATCTACCGGACTGTCCGGGGACTTTGGCTCGACTGGATGGCGCAGGGCACACGGGTGTCTCGAAACCTTTTTGACGATAACAGGGCCGAGGATCTGTTCGTGGAAGTGGACCACGGTCCGTTCATCGTGGACAACAACCTTCTGCTTTCCCGCACCAGCCTCTTGGACATGTCCGAGGGCGGGGCCTATGTTCACAATCTGATCGCCGGCAGAATCGTCAGCCGGCCGGAACCCAACCGCGCCACGCCTTACCATCCGGCTCACACAACCACCGTCGCTGGATTGGTCAATATCAAGGGAGGCGACAACCGTTTCTACAACAATATGTTTGTAGGGGTTGGCGATTCCTCCGCAGACGCGACCGGCAAAGACAAGGACAAGGACTATTCAGCCGGACACGGCCTTTGGGTTTATGACGCTCGAGAGTTCCCGCTTTTCACCGGCGGAAACGTCTATTACCGAGGCGCCCGGCCCTATCGCCAGGAATCAGCGCCCGTCCTGCAGACCGGATCCGACCCTCAGGTGAAACTCGTAGTGGAAGGCGACCAAGCGCATCTGCACCTGACCCTTGGCGATACCTTAAGTCAAGCCAGGCAGGCGAGCGCCAAGCTGGTCACCACCGAGATGCTCGGGAAGGCGTTGATTCCGGGTCTCCCTTACGTGAACCCAGACGGTTCCTCACTGAGAATCGACACGGATTACTTCGGCAGGCCACGAAATCAAGAGACCCCAACCCCCGGACCCTTTGAGCAACCGGGGGCCGGCGCGGTGGTCTTGAAAGTCTGGTGAGGGAAGTTGCCCCGGTCGGCTTCGCCTGATTCACGCCATATCGATGGATCAGGCACCGGTGGACGGGAACCGGTCACCGCGCCCCAGCATTGACCAGCATTGGGTCCGACCCAATTACCTCAATGGAATAAATTCGGGGACAGTCTCTTTCCCCCTTTGCGTGGTCCAATAGCGCGGCCGCGCAAAAGGGGGAAAGAGGTGTCCGAATTTCGTCCCCGAATTTCCCCGAATTTCCAAACATGGCGTCACCTTGCCTGTGATTCAACGCTTTCCGGAACTAAAATTCTGCTAAAAATCCACAGTTCAAAAAGTCTTGTCCCTCGCCAGCTAACTGCCATATTATTCGCACTTGGAGAATCACCCGTGACTTTTTGGAGCCTGTGCAGACGTCTTGATGCGGCCCGACCCTTCTTGTTCGGACTGGCGTTGTGGCTTTCTTCCTTCTCGCTCGCAGCCGAAAGGAACTACTGGACCGCTCTGGATCCGGCCCGCCTACGATCGACCAGTCTTGCGGCGGACCCCTTCAACAGCTCCGAGGTATACGCGGCCGGGCCGATAGGCGTTTGCAGGACTACGGACCGGGGGCACACCTGGCAATCGTGCAGTTACGGCCTCCGCGGACCAGTCACGGCACTTGCGGCCCACCCGACCAGTCCGGGTTCCTTCTACGCCGCCACCTATAGCGGAGTCTTCCGGACGACTGACGGCGGCGCACGCTGGGCTCCAGTAGGCGGAATCGAGGACCGTCGATTGGAAGACATCGAGATCGATCCCCAGGATCCCCGCAACCTTTATGCGATCGCAGGCGGCCTCGACTCCGCATTGCTAAAAAGCACCGATGGAGGTTTGTCCTGGAGCCCCCTGACAGTGCCGATGTCTGCGGCGGGGCCCGTGTATCCAATCCGTATCGCCGTCCATCCACAAGACTCGCAGTTGCTGCTGCTCGCTGCATGGCAGGGGCTGTTTCGAAGCACCGACGCGGGGACCACCTGGAGCTCGGTAGGGACCTGGCAGGATAACCGTCCCCTCGTCTTTGCATTTGACCGCTCGGACGCAAGCAGGATCTACGCCGGAGCTAACCGGTACGTCTGGATCAGCACGGACAGGGGCGAAACCTGGCGGCAGACAGGGGACGAGTCAATGCAAGGCATTTCGGCCATTGCAGTCGACCCGAGCAATCCATCGAACTTATATCTCAGCCTGGCGAGCAGTCTCGTATCGGAAGGCCATCTACGAAAGAGCACCGACCGTGGAGAAACCTGGGCGCCGCTGCTTGCGGGAAGCCCCTGGGGAGCCGTTCGAGACCTGCTTGTCGACAGAAGCACACCGTCCCGGCTCTGGTTCGCAACGGACGACGGGCTTCTCCTAAGCGAAGACGCAGCCGTCTCCTGGAAGCCGACCACAGAGGGCGCTTCTGAATCGGGTCTCTACAACTTCACTGTTGATCCGTCCGATTCCCGGACCATTTACGCGGCCAATTCGTCCGGCCTCGTCCGAAGCGAGGATGGAGGGATCTCGTGGAGCCCGATCAATTCCTACAATGCGCTGGAATACACTGCCCCTACAGTGATTGCCATCGAACCAGGGAATTCCGACGTCATTTACGTGGCGGGATCGCAGGTGATCTACCGGACCGACGATAGGGGGGCAACCTGGGAAGTGGTCGCGGGCATACGTGCGCATCAAATTCTGATCAATCCCGCGAACCCCCGACATCTTTACATTCTGGACATCTCTAACACGCTGAAACGGAGCACGGACCGCGGTGAGATCTGGATAACGAGCAAGTTGAACGTCTCTGCAGTCGCCTTTGATCCAACGGTCAGCAGCCTGGTATACGCAACCGGCCCGGACGGCATTTACCGGAGCGCGGACTCCGGGCTGATCTGGACTTACATCGAAGCGTCGTACGGGATCGGATACCCTACGCATCTGCTGGTTGATCCGTCCGATTCGTCGTCCTTGTTGGCCGGAACAGTGAACAAGTCCGGCGACGCCGAGATCTGGGCCGGCGCTGACCGGGGGGACAGTTGGACCCGCCGGGTAGTGTTCCCCAGAGGACAGATTCACCGCCTGGTTGCCGATCCACGCTCGCCTCTGGTCCTGTACGCCTCGCTCAATCAAGGCTTCTCGCGTAGCGCTGACGGTGGAAGAACCTGGGTTCTCTTGGATCACGGGGCGGCTTCGGGCGATCCGGAGGAGCGGTGCTACCCGGGACTGTTCGCCTTCGATACGGAAAACCCCTGGCGGTTGCTAGCCCCCTCGTCGAGAGGGCTCTACGAGTTTCTCGTCGCGCCTTCGATCAATTTTCCCTGGGCGGCGTCTGACGGGGTATACTCGACCGGGTTAACGTTCGTTAATCTATCCAACGATCCGCTCCAGATTCGCCTTGAAGCACGCGAAGCCGACGGGAACCTCGCGTCCGGCCCGGGAATTCAGAACCCCATGACGCTGAACCTCGATCGCGGCGAGCAGACGGCGGCGCAACTCGACGAGTTGTTCGGCCCGCTTTCGGGCAAGGATTTCCAGGGGTGGGTGAGAGCTTTTATCGATCACGAACCGGCGCCCTCGTTCTTTTCTGTCTTCAGCCCGGATCTGCAGGTGCTTGACACGATAGACGCCGGCCAGACACTTCGCCCCTTCGCCTTCTTCCCGATCATCCATGAAAGCGGAAACACTCTAATCAACCTCGTTAATCCTCACCCGCGTGCGGCTTTGGCTCAAATCCAACTCATCGGCGACGACGGCATTACCCGGAAGGAAATCACTCGCATCATACCCGCCGAGGGCAGAATCTCCTTTTCGCCTGACGAGTTTTTTGGGGTCGAGACGGCGCCATCCGATTACGTAAGGGCCAGCGCCGACCTCCCGCTCGCTTTCTTTGCGCTTTTCGATGACCGCAACCGCCGACTCGCCGGCCTCAACGGAGTATCGCTCACGCTCTCCTCCCCGATCCTGATCCCGCAGTTTGTGGTCGGTCACCCCGCGGTTCGGTCAACCTTGCACCTGATCGGCTCACTCACAAATCCCGCTCCGGTGATAGCGACGGTTCGCAGCGACAACGGGTCCATTGCCGGTTCAACGGTTCTCGATCTCGGAATGGGGAAGAAGCGACTGACAGGCGAAGAGCTATTCCCTGGCTTGGCAGGGAAGTCGTTCACTGGTTACCTGGAGCTCCGACCACGGGAAACGGGTCAGGAATGGCAGGCCGCCGTGACTTTTGAAGATCCCGACGGCAGCCGCTTCTTGACTGCTCTGCCCTCAGTCTCTGCGCCGAGCTCTGAATATGTCCTGAGCCATCTGGCCTCCGATGCCTCGTTTTTCACCGGAATCGCCGTTGTGAACCGGAACAACCAGCCGACGGAGGTCACGATTGACGTGTATCGGCCGGACGGACAGCCGCTCGGGTCTGCGACCCTGGCGGTTCCCGCAAACGGAAGGATCAGCAAAGTCCTGACGGAATGGTTGCCGGAATTGCAGGGAAAGGCGATTTATGGCGGTTATGCGCGAGTCCGCTCGACGCAGCCGGTCGCCTGTTTCGGAGTCTTCGGTCCCTACGACTTGTCTTCCTACGCGGCAGTGCCTGCTCAGTAAAGGTGGTGCGTGTGAGCTTTTCAACAGTGCCAGTCGTTTTTATCTGTCTTTTGTTGCTATTAAGCCCTCCCCTCGAAGCGGGTATCAACAGCTGGACCCGGATTGGGCCGAGTGAGTTCCTGGCCGATTCCGTCGTGATCGATCCGACCGATTCCAGAGTCGTTTATGTGGGCGCTTTATCCGGCGTCCTGAGGAGCAACGACGACGGAGCGAACTGGGCCATGGTCACGTCAGGGATGATCGGTTATCACCTGTTGATAGCCCCACACGATCCGGACGTCCTATACGCCCGGACCTCACAAGGGCTGAAAAAGAGCACAGACAAGGGCGATACCTGGCTTTCGTATCCGATACCGGACGGTATCTCTCATCTGACTGTCGACCCGTGGAACTCCGAGAACCTGTTCGCGGGCAGCTACGGCAGAATGCTGAAATCAGGGGATGGAGGGAAGACCTGGGAAGTGATGCCGGGCTGGACGGAGGATGGCCAATTCAGGAATCTCATCCCTCACCCGTTCTCAAGGGGCGTCATGTTTGCCTCCGGTGATTGGGGACTTGCCCGGAGCGACAACGGGGGAGTCAGTTGGAGAAGGCTCCAAAACGCTGGAACCGTCCATCACATAGCATTTCACCCGACAGATCCGCGGCATTTTTATATCGGCTACGGAGGGTCGCCGAGGTGGACGGAGGATGGAGGCGAGACATTTTTGCCCCTGCCAAAGGATCTGCCGAACCTGGTTGCGGATATCGGCGCGATCATGGTGGATCCTAATCAGCCCGACCTCGTTCTCTTCGGAGGCGCTGATGGCTATGGCGGCCCTCTTTTTTACCGGTCTACAGATGGCGGAACCACCTGGAAGGCGAGCGACAGCGGATTCGAGCAAACCGTGGTTTCCGCACTGGTACCCGACCGGCTGACACCCGGAATGATTTGGGCGGCGACTAACGCGGGAATTTACCGCAGTCTCGACCGCGGCCTTAGCTGGCAGTCTGTGACAACCGGGTTGATGCGGGGGTTCGATGGACCGAGATCCGTCAGCATCGAGCCGGACACGGGCCGGCTCTACGTCATCACCGGAGACAGCCAGTACTCCTGGCGGGTACACGTGAGCAGCGATGCCGGCGCCACCTGGCGAAGGACCAAGTGGGAGTATCGGGCCTTCGCTACCGACCAGGCGACTCCCGGAACCCTCTACGGGGCGACCACGACCGGGTTCTTCAAGAGCGACGATTCGGGCGCCACCTGGACGGCGAGCAGCCAGCCGCCGCAAGAGCTGAACCTCATTCTGCCGGTCAAGGGACGACCCGAATTGATCTATGGCGCCGGCGAGTATTCCGCCGGCAGCTTTTGGAAATCGACCGACGGCGGCGCCACCTGGACAAGCAGTACCTACGAGCCGTTTCAGGGTTGGACGATCTGGCGGCTGGCGGCGAGTCCCGATGGCAAGACTCTGTATGCTCTGACTCAACTGGGGCTCTACAAGAGCGTCGATGAAGGCGCATCCTGGAATCAGTGTGCGCCCCTGCCCGGCTCGTACGACTCCTACGGCACGGACGTTCTCCTTGATTCAGCGGACCCGAAACATCTGCTCGTGTCGACGCGCGTAGACGGCGTCTACGAGAGCTTCGATGGCGGCCAGACCTTGAACCGGCTAAAAGGCCTGCCGGACATTGCGAGCTCTCTGGCAGGTGATTTTGGCGAAGGCTCAACGCTTTATGTCGGCTCTGACGCCGGTGTTTATTTGAGCGAGGACGACGGCCTCACCTGGTCGCTCTTGAACAGGGGGCTTCCTGAAAGACCCGTTAATCGAGTCGTCCCGGACTCGACCAACCGTCGTCGCATCTACGCAAGCGTAACCTATAACATCATCAGCTACACGCGCAGTCCTGTGAGCTATCTGCCGCGCCTTTCGGGCAACGGCGGCGCGGTCGGTTTCGCGGTCGCGAACCCCGGCGCCCAAAAAGTGGATGTGACTCTGAACGGATTCAATGCGGCAGGTCAACCGCTTTCGGTTCCCGGAGGAGAAAACCCGGTTCATATTGAGTTACAGCCCGGCCGCCAGCACGCTCAGATGGACATCGAAGCGTTCGGGTCTGCAAGCCTCGGTGAAGGATGGGTCCGGTTCGATTCGTCGGCGCTCGGTCCCGGCGCGATGTTCTCTTATTTCACCGGGGACCTCGCCGTTCTGGATACCTGGGAGATGCCGGCGAGCCCGGCGCGGTCCTTCTTGTTCGCGGAGTTGGGACTGAACGGATTCGCCAGGTTTTACTTCGGTAATCCGGGTTCGGAGGAGACCGAAGTCCGAGTGACACTTGTCGGTCGAAGGGGGGAGATCAAAGCTTTCAATCGCAATATCCGGTTGGCCCCGCAGGGTGTTGCCAACCGGGAAATCAGAGAGCTCTTTCCAAGTGTTCAGCTCACTGCTTCCGACTATCTGGAAGTATCCTCCGATCGACCGTTCCTGGCGTTTCAAATCTTCGGCCGCGAGTCCAAGACGATCGCCGGGATGGGCGGTCTTACCGCCGAGCACTTTACGGAATCGGATTTCGATCCGTACCGCAGGCGCCGGTATCTTCCCCAGTTCACGGTCGGAAACACCCTGTTACGATCCGTGTTAACACTGATCAATCCGGGAAACGAACCAACCTGGGCCTACATTCAGCTCATGAGTGAGGAGGGGCTGCTTCCGTACGTTGGATCCGTCAATATCCCGGCGAAAACCAAGGTTGTGATTGATGACAGGGAGCTGTTCCCTGAGCTGGTCGACCAACCCCTGACGGCGGCTCTGCGCCTGTTCTCCGACATCGGCGGCATCATCGTGGGGCAGGTAACGTTCCAGGACGAGCACCGTGAACAGCTTCTGACCGCCCTACCGCTGTCGACCGATCTGAACTCTTCTTTGATTCTTGGACATCTTGCCTCCGGCGTCTCGTTCTTCACCGGAATCGCGATGATGAACCCTGCGCAGGAAGAGGTGGAAGTGGCGCTGAAGGTGTACTCTCCGGCCGGTATGGAGATCGCATCCACCACTGTGACGCTCGCGGCTGAAGGGCGTCGGTCAAAGCTTCTGACCGAGTATTTTCCCGAGCTGCAGGGTCAGGAATTGGCGGGCGGCTATGTCAAGGTAACCGCCACGCGGCCGATCAGTTGTTTCGGGATTTACGCGCCGGCAAATCTGTCGTGTTTCGCGATGATACCGGGACAGACGTGGAAGTAAACGGGGAAAGAACTTCTGTCGCATCCAGGGCCGTGTCTAAAGTATTTAATTTTAAGTGGTTTGAACAAACTAAATATTTAAGACAAGGCCCCTGAGACTCGCAGATACGGCACCAGTTACCGGCAGCAGTTACAAGCGAACACTCGGTTTTGAGATCGGTTTGCTCCAATCTGAACCACGCCGAACTCCCAGGCCGCGCATCAGACACTGGGCATAACCCGGGGGCTGCGCTCGTGACGGACAAAAGCTTCGGCGTGCTCGCACCCGAGCTCAGCTCCTCTGAAACGACTCATTTGTGCGTGGTGAGAGTACCACTCTTGCGGCTTCTGACTCGCGTGAGCAAAGACTGCCTGCCGTTTGCGACTTTCAACGCTGCTGATATCGATGTAGTCGGTCGGCCGAAAGGCCTGTGTCTGGCTTCCAGTCAGGACTTCGAAGTAGTAGAGACCTGGCTGCGGCGTCATGTGCAGCCAGGCGTCATAGACAAGCAGAGAAATGGCCCGGTGATCGCGATGGGTGTCGACCGGCCAGTGAGTGAGGATCAACTGCGGGCTCTCTTTCCGCAGGATGTCGGCTATGGTTGCGTACCAACGGGAGTTAATCTCGGTGCTGCCGTCGATTTGTCCGGCAAAGAGCGTTTTGGCGCCGAGGATCTCGCACGCTTTTCGCGCCTCTTCGCTTCGGATTCTGGCCGCCTCTTCATGCGTTTTGCCTTCGATGCCAGCCTCTCCTCGGGTCAGGTACAGCGATACAACCGCGTGTCCTCGACTGGAGAGGAGGGCAATCGTTCCGCCACACCCGCTTTCGGGGTCATCCGGGTGTCCGCCTGCCACTAGAACCCGGAGGTTTTCTCCACCGGCCATCGGTTGCGAATTCTGCATCGAATAGAGCGCCATTGAGCCGATGCTCGTTCCCAAAGCGGACAAGACGAGACGACGTGTAACCCTTTTCATGGTTCCATTTGAACACGAGAGAGCCCGCATACTGGAATGGCGCCTCCTGAGGCCAAGGCGACCATCGGTTTTTGGAGCGGATCCAAGAACGCGACTCCAGCGGGGGTCGGACCTTGGTAGGACCTGAGGAATCGCCGGGGCAGTAGGAAGTGAGGCGTTCTGCGGGGGTAAGAACGGGCCTTAGAACGCAAAGATGCCCTTGATTCTGCATTTTAAGGTGCGGCAGACTTGGGAGCCGGAGGAAGGCTCGATGCCCCGGTCCAATCGCTACATCCTGCCCGGTTACATCTACCACGTGACCCACCGCTGCCATGATCGGCGGTTCCTTTTGAAGGTCGGCCTGGACCGCACGGAGTATCGGGAGCGGCTTCGGCTGGCCCTCCAGGAGTACCGGATTGCG
>CAYQYP010000379.1:0-2376 GCA_964421755.1 uncultured Acidobacteriota bacterium | reverse complement strand
CCTCCAGGCCCAAGAGAATCCTCGCGAGGCCATCGAACAGCTGTCCCGCAGCGCCAAACAAGCGCTCGATAAACAGCAATTCGAGAAGGCGGAGAGCGACCTTCGCCGGATGGCCGCAATCTCCCTGGACCAGGCGGGCGTCATCTCTAACGCCTTAAACGACTCCATGCAGGCCGAGGCAGCCTACCGGGGAGTCATTCGTTTGTCGCCGAGCGCTTCCCGCCGAGCGTCGCTCGGCTTGGGGGTTGTGTATCTGAAGACCGGCCGTTACGCCGAGGGAATCGAGGCGGTTGAGAAGACGCTGCCTATCGACATGCTCGACCCCGATGCGAGGCACCTGCTCGGGAAACTCTATTTCATGAAGCGGGACTTCAGCCGGGCAGCGCTGGAATTGGGGCAGGCCTACAACGCTCAGCCCGACAATGGGCGAATAGGCTACACGCTGGGCCTGGCATATTTGAGACAGCGGAAGCTGCCGGAGGCCAAGCAGGTCTTCGCCGATATCACGAAGAAACTGGGAGATACTCCGCAATTACACATCCTGCTGGGCCGAGCCTTTCGCGAAACCGGCTACACCCAGGACGCCATCGCAGAGTTCCGCCGTGCGCTGGAGCTGGACCCGAAGTATCCTCGCGCTCACTACTACCTCGGAGTCGCCGAGCTCGCTGCGGCGGGCGGAGGAGCGCTTCCCGAAGCCAGGCGGGAGTTTGAAGCCGAGCTGGCCGAACATCCGAACGTGGCCGGTGCCCACCTGATGCTCGGCGTTGTTCTGCTCAATTTCCGCGAATACCCGGCCGCTACCAGTCACCTGCGGAGGGCCGTGGAACTGGACAAGAACAATCCCGATGGGTACCTGTACCTCGGGCAGTCGCTGTTCCAGTCGGGCGATTCTGCGGGTGCCATACCCATGTTGAAGAGGTGTATCCAGGTAACACCCTACCCCGAACGGGCTGACTACCTCGTTGGGAATGCTCACTTCCTGCTCGGTCAGGCGCTGCGGAAAGTCGGGCAGATGAGCGAGGCCCAGGAGCACTTCAAGCGTTCCCAGGAATTGAAAACGCTGCGGGCCCGTTCCGTTGAAACTCAACCCGCGACCGAAACCAAGCCGGCGGAATCGATGGGTTCCGGGATGGGGGATGTCGCGATTGCCCAACTCGCCAGGACCGATGAATCCGCAGTGATCCTCGACGCCGATGTGCCGGATGCCGAGGAACGGAAGATTTTAGAGGGCGGCGCGGCTTTCTATCGTTCCGCCGCCGGCAGCGCTTATTACGGTCTTGCCCGGCTGGAGATCTACCGCTCGAATCTCGAGCGCGCCGCCGAGTACATGGAGAGTGCCGCCCTGTGGGACGACTCTCTGCCGGACCTTTATTACAACCTGGGCGTTACCCAGGCGAAGACGCAACAGCCGGCGAAAGCCGCAACGTCCTTGCTAAAGGCTCTCGAAGCCAACCCTGGGAAGCAGGAGACCCTCGCACTTCTCGGGAGCTTGACGCCAACGCTGGTGGACAAGGGCATGGCGGCCGAAGCCCTTCCGGTCACCGAGGCGTTACTGAAGAGAAACCCCGAACTGGCGGACCTCTATCTCCTGCGTGGCCGCGCCTTCGCCCGCATGGGTAAGTGGGATGAGGCGCTGCCTCAGTTTCGCACGGCGCTCGCAAAGAACCCGAACCTGCCGGACGCCCACTACTACGCCGGAACCGTCCTGATTCGGCAAGGTGAGCTGGACAAGGCCCGCGAGGAATTCGACAAGGAGCTGGCGCTCAATCCGGGCCATTCGAGGGCACTCTACCACAAGGCTTTCGTCCTGGTCTCCCAGCGCAAGATGGACGAGGCTGTTCCTCTGCTCGAGGCCGTCATCCGCATGGAACCGAACTACGCAGAACCGTATTATCAGCTGGGCAGGGCTCAGTCGGAGGGGACTGAACTCCTTGTCGGTATTGCCAACTTGGAGGCAGCAGCACACCTGAATCCTAACGCCCCGTACATCTTCTACCAGCTATCCCGTGCCTATTCAAAGGCCCAGCGGAAGGAAGACGCGACCCGTGCCCTGGATCGCTATCGAGAATTGAAAAAAGCGGAAAGGGATGCGCGATCAGTGCCACCGGCATTGGAAAGCCAGTAAGCAAAACAAGCGGTGGAGCGTTGGAATACCGTCTGGCGGAGCCGTGCATGTTGCGAGGGTGTTGAAAATGTTGCCTTACGTGATATTTCCGTCAAGCGGATTGCCGAAATGACCCCAACGGGGTCACGTAGCAAAGCCCAGGGTTGCACGCGTTGTGTGCGGGAAACCCTGGGTTGGGGTGTGCGTACGCAGCCAACCCTGAAAGGGTTGCGTACCGCACTACGCAACCCTTTCAGGGTTGGATCCTTCCC
>CAYQYP010000378.1:0-2640 GCA_964421755.1 uncultured Acidobacteriota bacterium | reverse complement strand
ACTTCGGCAAATTGCCTCGCGCAGTTAAATCATGTGTTAAAATGATCTCTGCTTGACTCGCCCCTCAGGCGAGGATAAATAAGAGAATCAAAGGGTTTCATCATGCCTCATTTGAAGTTCATCATCGCCGGAGCTCTGATTATCGGCGCCATCTGCTACCTGATGTTCAGCGGAATCAACGATTCCATGGTCTATTACTACAGCGTTTCGGAATTGATGGCGAGCTCTTCGGATCTGAACGGCAAAGGAATCCGGGTCAGCGGCTACGTGTCCCCCGGAAGCATCACTCGAACCTCCGGTCAGCCGGAAGTCAAGTTCCTGGTCTTCGAGAAACAGTCGGATCGAACTGTCCCGGTGGTCTACCGCGGCATTATCCCGGACACATTCAAGGACAACGCGGAAGTCGTCGTGGAAGGCACGTACCAGTCGAACGAAGGTGTTTTCCACGCGAACACGCTGCTCGCTAAATGCCCTTCCAAGTACGAATCTCAGGGTGACAAGCATCCTGGAGACGTCGCTATCGGAAAGGAACCAAAATAGAACCGGATGATCGAGCTTGGCCAGTACAGCCTCGTCGCCGTCCTCGTGTTGTCTTTTTACGGTATGGGTGCAGGCGCCTGGGGCGGAAAGCGTAACAACTTCGCGTTGGTTCGCAGCGCCGAGAATGCGACCGTCGCTGCTTTTGCCATCCTGCTGACCGCCTCCGTCTGTCTGTGGTACGCCTTACTCACGGACCAGTTCCTGGTCGAGTACGTCGCCCAGTACAGCACGGCGAAGATGCCGGCAGTCTATAAGTTCACCGCATTCTGGGGCGGCCAAAGCGGGAGCCTGCTTCTCTGGGCGCTCGTCCTCGGATTCTTTTCCTTCATCGCGGTGATGCAGAACCGCCGCCGCCACCGCGACCTGATGCCGTATGCGATCGCGGTGCTGATGGGGACATTGTCCTTTTTCATGGTGCTGCTGGTTTTCATCACCAACCCCTTCAAGTTGCTCCCCGGGATTCCGGCTGAGGGGCAGGGTTTGAACCCGCTTCTTCAGAACTACTACATGGTCATCCACCCGCCGATGCTCTACCTCGGCTACATCAGCCTGGCGCTACCGTTTGCTTTCGCAATGGGTGCGCTCATGAGCAAGCGGCTGGATACCTCCTGGATTCGCACGACCCGTCGCTGGGCCCTCGTCAGTTGGGTTTTTCTGACGTTTGGAATCACGCTTGGGGCCATGTGGGCCTACGAGGAACTGGGCTGGGGAGGCTACTGGGCCTGGGACCCTGTCGAAAACGCCTCTTTCATGCCTTGGCTCATAGCGACCGCCTTCGTCCACTCGATCATGATCACCGAGAAGAAGGGCATGCTGAAGATCTGGAACTTCTTCCTGATCCTGCTGGCCTTCGAGCTGTCGATCTTCGGGACCTTCGTCACCCGGAGCGGCGTGATTTCCTCGGTGCACTCTTTCGCGCTTTCGAACCTGGGCCCGTTCTTCGTCATTTTTCTCGCTACCAGCACGATTTTCGGCCTGTTCTGGATTTTCCGCCGGTCGAAGGAGCTGAAGAGCGAGCAGAAAATGACTTCGTTCCTGTCGCGCGAAGCATCCTTTCTCCTGAACAACTGGCTGTTTCTGGCCATCTGCTTCGCGGTGTTCTGGGGAACTGTCTTCCCGATTCTGTCCGAGTGGGTTCAGGGCGAGAAGATCACGGTGTCCGCACCTTTTTTCAACAACGTGAACATGCCCCTTGGGCTCGGGCTCCTGATCTTGACGGGCATCTGTCCCCTGATCGCATGGAGGAAGGCCTCCTTCAAGAACTTCCAGCGGAACTTCCTGTATCCGCTCGGCGCGGGCCTTATCACGGGCTCCGTCGCCGTGATCCTTGGCGTTCGTGACCTGATCCCACTGGTCTTCTTTTCGTCCTGCGGATTCGTCATGGCGACGATCGCATTCGAGTTCTACAAGGGCGCTCGGGCCAGGCAGGTGATCCGGCCCACGGGCTTCGGCACCGCCCTGAAGGACCTGACGCTGATGAACAAGCGCCGTTACGGCGGCTTCGCCATCCACGCAGGTGTGGTCCTTGTGTTTTTCGGGATCATCGCGAGCTCCTTCTTCCAGTCCGAGGAGAACTTCACGGTGGCAAAGGGGGACACTTTCTCGATCGCCGATTACACCTTGGTTTTCAAGGGCTTGAAACAGCGGATGGATCCCGAGAAGGAAGTTGTGTTCGCAGAGGTCGACGTCTTGAGGGACGGACGGAAAATCGACGCCCTGCAACCCGAGAAGCACTTCCACCACAAGAGCGAGCAGCCGATGACAGAGATCGCGATCCGGGCGCGGCTGATGGAAGACCTGTACGTCGTGCTCGCGGGATGGGACGAGGCGGGTAAGGCCTCCTTCCACGTCTTCGTGAATCCCTTCGTCCAGGCGATCTGGATTGGTGTCGCGATCATGGTGCTGGGCGGGGTTTTTGTCCTCTTCCCGGATACCAGGCCGGCTGCGGCGGCCGTGCGTCCGGTCGCCGAGGAGCAGAAGCATGAAGCGGCTTAGCCTGGTTCTGCTCCTCGCGATATGCGCGCCGTTGGCCGGGGCTCCGGCACCGAATGCGGCCGCGAAGGAGCGGGTTCTCGACATCACCGGGAAGCTGGTTTGCAC
>CAYQYP010000377.1:0-1644 GCA_964421755.1 uncultured Acidobacteriota bacterium | reverse complement strand
ACGTAGAAACTTCCCGAGGCCAGACCGCCCAGCCAGTGAAAGAAGACACCCAGAAAGGGATTCGGATTCATAGGCCGCTGATTGCATCATTTGACGTACTCTGCCGCAAGGGAAAAAAGACAGGGAGACGGGGAGAGGGGTCCCGACAGTCTTGGAGCGCGGACGTCCCGTCTCAGAGCGCGGACGTCCCGTCCGCACTGGGATCGCGGGCATCTTGCCCGCGCGCCGGGCATCTTGCCCGGCGTTACCCGGGGCTCGATGGCTTCCGAAAAGCCAAGACAACGGCAACGGCGGGCAGGATGCCCGCCGCGCGGACGAGACGTCCGCGAACCCAGTGCGGACAAGATGTCCGCGCTCCAAGACGATGTCCGGCGTTAAGTCTCCCCGTCTCCTTGTCTCCTTGTCTCCCCGTCTCCTTGTCTTCCCCCGCCATGTCAGCCGCGACCGGTAGAATCGGCCCGCGGAATAGACATGAAGTGGAAATTCCTGCTGGGTTTCACCCTCCTGCTTTGCCCGGTTTACTTGATTTCGGCGCCGGACGCAGAGCGGGAACTGCGCGGCCTCTGGGTCGTCAGAACGACTCTGAAGTCGCCGGAATCAATCGATCGAATGGTCGACGAGGCAGCGGCGGCTGGCATCAACACGCTTTTCGTGCAGGTCCGTGGACGAGGTGACGCCTTTTACAGGTCTCAACACGTGCCTCGGTCGGAGTCGCTCGATGCGCAGCCCGGCAGCTTCGACCCCTTGGCGTACACTCTGGGGAAGGCACGAGCCAGAGGAATCAAGGTGCATGCCTGGCTCAATGCCCTGCTGGTGGCCGGTTACGCAGATCGTCCTTCGAGCCCGTCACACCTGTTAAGGAGTCATGTTGACTGGCTTTCGCTGCCGCAGTCCCTGGCCGGGCGCAGGATTGACCGCATGTCCCGCCCACTCGACCGGATCCGTTCAGCGAGCACCCGATACGGGAGCGAAGTAGAAGGCTTCTTCCTCGACCCGGGCGAACCGGGCGTGGTGGAGTATCTCCGGAAAGTCGTCCTCGAACTCGTCACCGCCTACAAACTGGACGGAGTACATTTGGATTACTTGCGATATCCCCATCCAGGATTCGGGTATTCGGCCCGCGCACTCGAGGCGTTCCAGAACGAGGTGGAAAAGCAAATCCCATCGAAGCAGCGGCAGCGGCTCAAGAAGAAATCAGCCAAGGACCTGCTGATTTACACCCGATCATACCCAGCCGCTTGGGACAATTTCCGGCGGCGGCAGGTCACCGAGCTTCTGGCCGACCTCAAGAGAACCATCAAGGCCGAATCTCCGGCGTCGATGCTGAGCGTGGCAGTGGTTGCCGACAGCCAGACAGCGCGGCATAACCGCATGCAGGACTGGAAATTGTGGCTCGAGGAAGGAATGCTTGACGCGGTCTGCCCGATGGCATACTCGCCGAATAGCGACACCTTCAAGACCCAAGTCGCCATCGCCCACGGCTTCAGTTTCGGTAGGGCGGTATGGGCGGGGATCGGTGCCTGGCAAATGAAGCTGCCCGAAATCCTCGAGAAGATCCAGCTGAGCAGAAGAATTGGAACCGAGGGGTTTATCCTCTTTTCCTATGACGGGTTGATTGCCCAAAGTGCCGTAAACCCCACCGGG
>CAYQYP010000376.1:0-17721 GCA_964421755.1 uncultured Acidobacteriota bacterium | reverse complement strand
AGGAGGTACTTAAACATTAGGCCCCAGGGTATCGGTCCGCTCTTTGATTGCCTTTATGTCAGTTTACCTGAAGCAGTTAGCGAGAAGTAAACACGGTTCACGGTTTGACGGTTCAGGGTTGCACGGTTCAGGGTTGCACGGCTCAGGGTTGCACGGTTCAGGGTTGCACGGTTCAGGGTTGCACGGTTCAGGGTTGCACGGTTCACCGGTTATCTGCCGAACGGAACATTAAGTACAAGACAAGCGCTAAGCAGGCCGTCGCAATCTCCCCGTAACCAACGAACGAACGAACCCTGAACCGTGTAACCCTGAACCCTGAACCGTGTAACCCTGAACCGTGAACCGTGCAACCCTGAACCGTGCAACCCGTGACCGTCCCATCAAGTTTCTGGCTTGATTCAGACAGCGCTGCTACAATGCAGGGCTCATTGGAGGGGACAATGGGAAACGCTAGCACCGCAGCAGAGTCGCAGAATCGTAGCGCCTTCGCAAAACTGACCGGGATCTTCTTTCAACCTCGCGCGACTTTCGAAGCCATTGCGATAAAGCCAGACTGGGTCGTGGCGCTCATCGTTTTGATGGTCTTGTCGCTGATCGTCGTTACCGCGATTGACTCGAGGATCGGGTTTCAGGAAATTGCCATCAAGCAGATGGAGGAACGCGGCATGTCGCAGGAACAGATCGATCAGGCGACGTCAGGTCCGGCCTCCGGGTTTATGAAGGTGACGTGGTACTTCGGAGCTACGATCGGAACGGTGATCATTTTGCTCCTGATCTCTGCAATATTCCTGCTGGGATTCTACTTAATAGGGGCGGACATCACTTACAAGAAGACGCTCTCGGTGGTCACCCACAGCTGGTTTGCCTACAGCCTGATAACCTCGATCCTGGGATTGCTGGTCCTCTTTATCGCGGCTGAACCCGGCGAATTGGATGTACAGAATCTGGTCGCGTCGAATCTTGGGATACTGGTTGACAGGACCGAAAGCCCCCTGCTCTTCACGTTGTTGTCTTCAATCGACCTTTTCAGTTTTTACCTGCTGTTCCTTCTGTCGCTTGGCATGGCGGTCGTGAGCCGGAAGCCGGTCAGCACCGGAGCCGCGATTGTCATTGTGGTTTGGGTCCTGTACGTTGCAGCGAAACTGGGCGTAACCTCGTTCTTCGCGTCGGGAACGCCCACTTCTTAGCAACGGCGCATAAAAAAAGGGCGGTCGACTGACCGCCCTTGGTTTTTTCGAACCCGGCTCAGCTATTCGGCTTTCGCTGGTTTCTTCTTTGTTCCGGCTGTCTTGGCTGCTGGCTTCTTTGCCGCCTTGGCCGGCTTTCCCGCCTTCTCCGCCTTCTCGGCTTTTCCTTCTGCCTTCTTCCCCTTGGACTTCTTCTCGGCGGCTTCGGCCTTCGCTTCCTTCTTGTCCTTGGCGGCCGCTTTGCTCTTCCTGTCAGCCTTCGGCTTGGCGTCCGGCTTGAATTCGCTGCCAATCAGCTCAATCAGAGCAGTCTCGGCCGAATCCCCCTTGCGAACGCCCAGACGGATAATCCTGCAGTAGCCCCCGTTGCGATCCGCAAAACGTGGCGCCAGGTCAGAGAAAAGCTTCTCGACGACTGACCTTTTGCGGAGTTTGGCGAGGGCCTGACGCCGGGCGTGAAGAGTCTCGCGTTTGGCCATGCTGATGATCTTCTCGGCGTAGGGCCGCAGCTCCTTCGCCTTTGGGACCGTGGTCACCAGCTTCTCATTTTCAAAGAACTGGGTGGCCATGGTCCGCAGAAGCGCCTTTCGGTGGCTGCTCACCCGGCCCAGTCTTCTCCCCGAATTACCGTGTCGCATCGCTTTGCTACTCCTTCACACGCCTAGACTTCGGCTCTCTCTCGAACCGGCCGGCCTTTGTCGTCCAATTTCATGCCAAAGGACAGCCCCATGCCCGCCAGGATTTCCTTTATTTCATTGAGGGACTTGCGCCCGAAATTCTTGGTCTTCAGCATCTCGGCCTCGCTCTTCGTAACGAGCTCGCCGATCGTCTGAATGTTTGCGTTTTTCAGGCAGTTGTACGAGCGAACGGACAGTTCCAGCTCTTCGACTGACTTGTTCAGGTTCTCGTTCATGGAGTCGAAATGCCGCTCGTCTTCTTTCTCGATCGTTTCGGGCTCCTCGTCGAAGTTGATGAAGATCGCCATATGATCCTTAAGGATCTTGGACGCCTGAGCGAGCGCCTCGTGTGGTCTAAGGCAACCGTTTGTCCAGATGTCGAGGTTCAATCGGTCGTAGTCGGTCGAATGACCCAAGCGCGCCGCCTCGACGTTGAAGTTTACCTTCTTGACCGGCGAATGCACCGAGTCGATGGGGATATAGCCGAGGCCGAGATCGTCATCGAAATTCTCGTCGGCGGACACATAACCGCGTCCTGGCTTCACGCGCATCTCGATACGAAGAGTGGCCGTTTCATTCACCGTGGCGATGTGAACATCCGAGTCGAGAACTTCCACGTCCGGATCCGGCTTGATATCTGCGGACCGCAGATCGGCGGCACCATTCGACTCGAGGTAGATGGTTTTTGCGTGGTTCACATGGAGTTTGAGCGGAATCTGCTTCAAATTCATGATGATGTCGGTGACATCCTCACGCACGCCGGGTATGGATGAAAACTCGTGCAGCACGCCGTCGATCTTGACCGCGGTGATGGCCGCGCCTTCGATCGACGAGAGCAGGATTCGGCGCAGAGCATTCCCTATGGTGGTGCCAAATCCCCTCTCGAATGGCTGAGCGTAAAAATGCCCAAAAGTATGCGTCAGCGTCTCAACGTCGCAGGCAAGTCTTTTCGGCCTCTGAAAACCTTTCATACGTTCTCTCCGGTGAAATGGAGTTGGTCCTGAGATCTTTTTGGACAGGATTCACAGGATTGACAGGATTCGGAAGTCGGAATCCTGTCAATCCTGTGAATCCTGTCCAAAAAGATCTCAGGTGTGCGAATTACTTCGAATACAACTCGACAATCAACTGCTCTTCGATCGGCATGTTGACGTCGGCTCGTTTAGGCAATTCCAGGACCTGTCCCTTGAAATTATCGGCATCAAGCGACAACCAGGCCGGGACACCTCGACCGGGCACTTCCTGAAGAGACTGGAGGATCGTCGGATTCTTGCGGCTCCTCTGGACGACCGTCACCTCGTCGTTTCGGCTCACCAGGAAGGACGGGATGTTCACCCGTCGGCCGTTCACCGCGATGTGCCCGTGACGCACCAACTGGCGCGCCTGAGGTCGCGAGCCGGCAAAACCAAGCCGGCAGACGACGTTGTCCAGCCGCCGCTCGAGCAACTGGAGCAGCATCTCGCCGGTGATGCCCTTCTTGCGGGCCGCCCGTTCGAAATAGGTGCGGAATTGCCGTTCGAGGATTCCGTAAATCCTCTTAACCTTTTGTTTTTCACGAAGCTGGAGCCCGTAACCGAGGACCTTGCTTCGCATGCGGACGTTGCGTCCGTGCTCGCCCGGCACGAAGTTGCGCTTCTCGATTCCACACTTCTCGGTGAAACAGCGCTGCCCCTTCAGGAACAGCTTCATGCCTTCGCGCCTGCACAGCTTACAGACAGGACCGGTATAGCGTGCCAACTTGACTATCCTCCATGAATTTCATTCCAAAAGCGTGGACCCGCCCAGGGTCCCTGCTTTTTAAACTCTCCGTCGCTTGGGCGGACGGCAGCCATTGTGCGGAATCGGGGTTACGTCCCGGATATTGCGCACTTCAAGTCCGGCTGCCTGAATGGACCGAATCGCCGCTTCCCGTCCCGCGCCTGGGCCCTTGATCCGCACTTCGCAATATTTCATTCCGTACTGGTCGCGCGCCGCGGCCGCCGCCGTGTGGGCGGCTTGAGATGCGGCGAATGGGGTACTCTTGCGGCTGCCCTTGAAACCCTGTGCACCGGCGCTCGAGCTGGTGAGCACATTGCCATCCAGATCACTGATGCTGACCACAGTGTTGTTAAAGGTGGCTTGAATGTGAGCCAGACCGTGGGCGATGACTCGTTTTTCCTTCTTCTTGGCCGCCTTCTTCTTGAAAGACTTTTTGCCCGCTTGTGCCATAGAACCTCGCTCCAAACTAACTGCCTGCTGCCCACAGCGCACTGCCCACTGCCCTCTTGAGCTCGACTAAGTGCGCAGTGTGAAGTGAGAAGTGCGCAGTTGCCTTACTTCCCCTTCTTCTTCCGGATGCCGCCCTTACGCGGACCTTTGCGGGTGCGCGCGTTGGTGTGCGTGCGCTGGCCCCTGACCGGAAGGCCGCGGCGATGCCGCAGACCACGATAGCAACCGATGTCCATGAGGCGCTTGATGTTCAGCTGAACTTCCTTGCGGAGGTCGCCTTCGATGCCGCCCTCATCCTGGATGATCTGGCGGATCCTGGAGGCCTCATCCTCACTCAGGTCCTTGATTTTCTTTGCGACATCGACGCCCGCCTGGTTGCAGATGCGACCGGCGCGAGACTTGCCGATACCGAAGATGTAGGTCAACCCGATCTGCACTTGCTTGTTATCGGGAACGTTGACGCCTGCTATACGTGCCATACTTTTCTCCAGAACCTCTTCGAGCGCCTATCCCTGCCGCTGCTTATGTTTCGGATTAGTGCAGATGACCCGCACCACGCCTCGGCGATGAATCATTTTGCACTTGGCGCAAATCTTCTTCACTGATGCTCTGACTTTCATATGAACCTCTACTTATACCGATAAACTATCCGTCCCCGTGACAAGTCATACGGGGAAAGCTCCACTTTGATCTTGTCGCCCGGGAGAATCCGAATGAAGTGCTTGCGCATTTTCCCGGAAATATGAGCCAAAACCTGATGCCCATTCTCGAGTTGGACCTTGAACATAGCGTTCGGCAGTGTCTCAACCACGGTTCCCATGACCTCTATCGCGTCTTCCTTAGGCATCCTCGATCTCGATCTCCTTCTGCTCGAACCGGGCCCAGTCCCTCAATCGAGCTGGCTGAGAATCCAGGGGCCGTTGTCGGTCACGGCCACCGAGTGCTCAAAATGGGCACTCAGCCCCCCGTCCGCGGTCACCGCCGTCCAGTCATCCCCGAGCACTCGAACATCGGGTACTCCCGAGTTCACCATCGGCTCGATGGCGAGGACCATGCCGGCCTCGAGTCTTGGACCGCGCCCGGGCTTTCCATAGTTCGGAACCTGGGGCTCCTCGTGCAGGGCCGTTCCGATTCCGTGTCCGACAAACTTCCGCACCACGGAAAACCCGTGGGATTCCGCATGACCCTGAATGGCGGCCGAGATGTTCGAAACCCGCCCGCCTACGACCGCCTGCTCAATCCCGAGATACAACGCCTCCATTGTTGCCTGCAGCAGCTTCTTCGCCGGTTCGGATATCTGGCCGACCGGGAAAGTCCAAGCCGCGTCGCCGTAATAACCCTTGTACAACACGCCGACATCGATCCCGATGATGTCGCCCTCCTCAAGAAGACGTCCGTTCGGGATGCCATGCACAATCTGTTCGTTGACCGAAGCGCAGACCGTCGCCGGAAATCCCTGATAACCCTTGAAGGCCGGTCGCCCACCCGCCTTCACGATCATCTGTTCGGCGTGGGCATCAAGCTCCGCCGTCGTTGTACCCGGCCTCACCATCAGGCCGAGCTGCTGAAGGACCCGGGCGACGATCAGGTTCGCTTCCCGCATCTTCTCCAGCTCGGCTTTGCCCTTACAGACAATCATAAAAAACACTGCCCACTACGCACTGCGCACCCGCCTGGACATCTAAACGCTGCCAATCACCACGGTGGTCGGCAGTGCGCAGTATTCAGTGCGCAGTGTCAGTTCCAGCCCACCTTAAGCCGCTCGATCAGCGACGACATGTCGGCCGCGATCTGAGCGGAATCGCGATTCCCTTCCACCTCGTAGTAGTTCGGTTTGCCGGCATAGTACTCGGTCACCGGCGCCGTCTGGTCGCGATAGACGCGGAAGCGCTCTCTGATCACTTCCTCAGAGTCGTCTTTCCGCTGCTGAAGCTCCTTGCCGCAGTCGTCGCAGTAGCCTTCTCTCTGAGAAGGGGAGAAGAAAACATTGTAGATCTTACCACAGTCGGCGCAGAATCGGCGGCCGGACAGCCGCTTCACCGCCTGCTCCTCTTCCAGCTTGATATCGACCACGAAAACCTGAACTCCGCGAAGACTGTCCAAGTACCTCGCCTGGTGGACGTTACGAGGATAACCGTCCAGTATGAGTACGTTCGCTCCGTCGGTGGCTGTAACGCGTTCCCGGACGATCTCGGAAACCAGGTCGTCGGAAACCAGTTCGCCGGCTTCCATTACCTTTTTAACCGTCTGCCCAAGCGGCGTTCCGTTTCGCACCGCTTCGCGCAGCACATCGCCGGTCGAAAGGTGCTTGAAGCCGAACTTCTCGGCCAGGATCTTCGCCTGGGTGCCTTTGCCCGCCCCGGGGGCGCCCAGAAATGCTATGACGACGTTTTCTGCCATGTTTTTGTCACTGACCAACTGCCCGCTGTCTTCTGCCCGCTGCCCGCTGGACCATTATCCCCGCCTGCCGCGGATTCGTCCCTTCTTCAGGAAACCCTCGTAGTGGCGCATGATCAACTGCGACTCCACCTGCTGCACGGTGTCCATGGCGACCCCGACGACAATCAGAAGCGAAGTGCCGCCGAAGTAGAAGGCCACCCCGAGCCCGGTGGTAATGAAATCCAGGTTGTAGTCCACCAGGAAGTTGTCGATTTGCGGCCCGATCCAGGGGATGGGAGCCACCTTGAACCCGGTGATCAGGAACTCGGGCAGCAAACAGACAAGGACCAGGTAAATGGCACCTGCGAATGTGAGCCGGCTCAGCACCCGATCGATGTGCTCCGACGTTCTCTTGCCGGGGCGAATGCCTGGGATGAAGCCGCCGTACTTCTGAATGTTGTCGGCCACCTCATCCGGGTTGAAAATGATGCTCACGTAGAAGAAGCAGAAGAAGATGATGCCGCCGATGTAAATCATGTTGTAGAGCGGGTAGCCCTGCCTCAACTGCTCGGCCATCCACTGCATCGCCCCCCCTTGGAACACCATGCCCAACGTGGACGGGAAAGCCACGATCGAGGCGGCGAAGATGACCGGAATGACGCCTCCCGAATTCACCTTCAGCGGCAGGTGCGTTGACTGCCCGCCGTACATGCGCCGGCCCACCACGCGCTTGGCGTACTGGATTGGAATTCGTCTTTGACCCCTCTCCACGAAGACAATGGCGGCGATCACTATTACCATCATGACGAGCAGGATCAGGATCGTGATGATGCTGCGCTCTCCGCCGACCCAGTCCTGCCACAGTGAGACGCCCGCCCTGGGCAGTCCGACGACGATTCCGGCGAAGATGATCAATGAAATGCCGTTTCCGATTCCGCGCTCGGAAATCTGTTCTCCCAGCCACATGACGAAGGCGGTACCGGTCGTCAGCGTCAGCATTGTCATGAGGCGGAAGCCCCAGCCCGGATAGGGAACAACCGGGGGAGACGAGCCGGTCCGCTCGAGGGCCAGCGCGGTGGCGAGGCTCTGGAAAAGGCTGAGGGCCACTGTCAAGTATCGGGTGTACTGGGTGATCTTCTTACGCCCGAGCTCGCCTTCCTTGGAGAGGCGTTCGAGGTAAGGCCACACCACCGTCAGCAACTGCAGAATAATCGACGCAGTGATGTAGGGCGTGATTCCCAAGGCGAAGATCGACAGCCTGCTCAGGTTCCCGCCGGAGAAGATATCAAGGATGCCGAAAATCGTCCCCGCCTGCTGGCGAAATACTTCCTGCAGCGCGCTGCTGTCTACCCCGGGAGTCGGGATCCAGCTGCCGACCCGATAGACGGCAAGCAGCAGGAGCATGAAGAAAATGCGCTTGCGCAGGTCGGGAATATTGAGAATGTTCCGGACGCTTCCCAATAGGGGGTTGATGTCTGCCATTACCCTATGACCTCAATACTGCCGCCTGCCTCTTCAATCTTCTTCTTGGCAGACTCGCTGAAGTGATGGGCGCGAACGCTCAGCTTTCGGGTCAACTCTCCCTTGCCGAGGACGCGCAGCCCATCGAGGCTCTTTTTAATGACGCGTTTTTCGATAAGAAACTCTGGGGTGACGGAAGCGCCATCCTCTAGCTTGTTCAGTTCGCCGACATTGAGCACCGCGTACTGCTTTGCGAACTTGTTGGTGAATCCGCGTTTTGGAATCCGGCGATGCAGCGGCATCTGGCCGCCCTCAAACCCGGGCTTCTGGGAGAACCCGGACCTCGACTTCTGACCCTTCTCGCCTCGGGTGGCTGTCTTGCCATGGCCCGATCCCGGGCCTCGCCCAACGCGCTTCGGTTTTTTATTGGCCCCTTTGGCCGGCCTTAATCCATGCAGTTCCAGGCTCACGATGCATCTCCCTCGACGATCTGCAAAAGATGGGGAACCTTGGCCACCATGCCCCGGATCTCCGGAGTATCGGGTCGTTCCACCACCTGGTTCAGTTTTCTAAGCCCCAGTCCCCGGACGATCCGCTTCTGGTGCTCGGAGCGACCGATCGCACTGCCGACGTATCTGATTTTCAGTATCTTGTCTGCCATTACAGTCCCTCGACACCAACTCCGCGGAGGTTCGCCACCTGCTGAGGACTCCGCAGCTGTTTCAGACCGTCGAACGTCGCCTTGATCACGTTGTGCGGGTTGGGCGAACCAATCGACTTGGTTACGACGTCGCGGATGCCAGCCGACTCCATGACCGCTCGCACAGCGCCCCCGGCGATAACGCCGGTTCCTTCAACCGCGGGCTTCAGGACCACCCGTCCCGAGCCGTAGCATCCGAGAACCGCGTGCGGGATGCTCACTCCCGACAGGGGAACCTGGATCATCGTCTTCTTGGCCTTCTCGATACCCTTCCGGATCGCGGCGGGCACTTCCTTGGCCTTACCGAGACCGAAACCGACGCGGCCATTCTGATCCCCGACCACGACCAGGGCGCTAAAACTGAGGTTCTTGCCGCCCTTGACGACCTTCGTTACTCGATTGATTGCTACAACCTGATCTTTCAGTTCCACTTCAGGCGTTTCGACAGTCACCATACGCTCTCCTAAAACTTGAGTCCCGCTTCCCGGGCTGCATCGGCCAAGGCCTTGATGCGGCCATGATAGAGATACCCGCCGCGATCGAAAACCACCGCCCCAATGCCCTTTTCCTTGGCCTGTTGAGCGACGGTCTTGCCCACTCTTTTGGCGGCCTCCAGGTTCCCGCCGGTTTTGACCCGCTGGCCGTCGAGCTTCAACGTCGACACCGAAACCAGGGTCTTTCCGGCAGTGTCGTCGATGATCTGCGCGTAAGTGTGCTTCAGGCTTCTGAAGACACACAGGCGCGGCCGTTCTGGAGTGCCGGCTAAGGTGTGCCGGAGCCGGCGGTGAATCTTACTTCTGCGATCGTCTTTACTGGAATTCGTTGCCATATCGCCACGTTCAGGCAATTTCGGCGGACTAGGGTCCCCGATTATGCCCCCTTCTTCCCGACCTTCAGTTTGACCGTTTCGTTGGAATACCGGATGCCCTTGCCGCGATAAGAATCGGGTGGACGCAGAGCCCGCAGGTCGGCGGCCAGCTGCCCCACCTTATGCTTGTCGACTCCCGAAATGACCACCGTCGCCACGTAGTTCTGAAGGTTCGTTCGAGGCAGTCGCTCAACCTTGACTCCCAGACCTTCCGGGATCCGGAATTCAATCGGGTGCGAGAAGCCAAGTTGCAGGTTCAAATTCTTTCCGCGCATCTCGGCCTTGTAACCAATCCCGACGACATCCAGCTCCCGCTGAAATCCCGAGGTCACGCCGGTCACCGCGTTGTTAAGCAACGCCCGGAAGAGACCGTGCAGGGCGCGCACGTTCTTCTCATCATTGGCGCGCTGTGCCTGAACGGTGCCATCCTTGACCTCGACTGAGATCGATTTCGGAACCGACACTTCCAACTTGCCTTTCGGTCCTTCCACTCTAACGGAGTCTTTTTCGACCTGGATCTTGACTCCCTTGGGGACCGGAACTGGTTTTTTTCCAACTCGAGACATAACAACCTCTATGCAACGATGCCAGGCATCCCCTGACGGGATCCCACGGTCGTCGTTCGATCAGTTGATCTCCTTAGTAGACCTCGCAAAGGAGCTCGCCACCCACACCCTGTTCAAGGGCCTTTTGTCCTGTCTTAACACCACTCGATGTCGACAGGATGACCACGCCGAGACCGCCCAGAACTCGGGGAATTTCATCCTTGCTCGCATACACGCGGCACCCCGGCTTGCTGAGACGCTTGATCGACTGAATAGCCGGCTGTCTGCCAGAAGCGTATTTCAGCAAGATCGTAAGGGTCGAAAAGGGTTTCTTTTCGTTCAGTTTGTACCCGGCCAGGTAGCCTTCCTCATGAAGGATCTTGACGATTTCTCCCTTCATTCTGGAGTAGGGCACCTCGACCGACTCGTGACCCGCCTTATGCGCATTGCGAATGCGGGTCAGAAGATCGGAAATAGGATCCGTCATTGACATTTCGTTCTTCGCTCCGTCACTTGTTCCGCTCACTGCGCCCTGCGCGCTGCGCACTGCCAACGAACTTCAGGGGTCAGTGGGCAGTGAGTAGTGCGCAGTGCTTTTTCACCAGCTCGCCTTGATCACGCCCGGGATTTCTCCTCGCAGCGCGAGTTCCCGGAAGCAGATCCGGCACAGCTCGAACTTGCGCAAGTACCCCCGGGGTCTGCCGCAACGCTTACAGCGCGTGTACTTTCGGACTCCGAACTTTGGAGTCTTCTTCGACTTTTCGATCAACGATCTCTTAGCCATGGTCTTCCTTTGTCTAAACTGCAGCCGCTCGCCGTTCTTCTCGCTTCATGAAAGGCATTCCGAGACTCGCGAGCAGGAATCGCCCTTCTTCATCCGTGGCGGCGGTCGTGACGATGGTGACGTTCATGCCGCCAATCCGCTCGGTCTTTCCCAAGTCGATCTCGGGGAAAATCAGCTGGTCCCGAAGGCCCAGCGTGTAGTTTCCGCGACCATCGAAGGAGCGGGGAGACACACCGCGGAAGTCCCGGACGCGCGCCAGGGCGATATTCATGAGGCGGTCCAGAAACTCGTACATGCGGTCGCCCCGAAGCGTCACGGTAACGCCGATCGGCATGCCCTTGCGCAGCTTGAACGCTGCAATCGCCTTCTTGGCCTTGCGGATGATCGGCTTCTGTCCCGTGATAGCGCCCAGTTCATCGGAGGCGCTGTCAAGCAGCTTGGCGTTCGCAATCGCTTCGCCGACGCCCATGTTGATCACAACTTTGGTGACCTTCGGTACGGCCATGATGTTCGAGTACTTGAACTCCTTCATCAGGGCCGGAACGACTTCGTTTTTGTATTTGTCCTTGATTCTCGGCATCGCTTTACCTGTTCCACTGCCCACTGCCCACTGCGCACTGCCTCTGGTCCATGGCAGTGGGTAGTGCGCAGTCGGCAGTAGCTTTTACTTGTCGATCGTACCGTTGCACTTCTTGCAGACGCGGACCTTTTTCTTGTCGGCCAGCTGCATGTAGCCGACGCGAGTCGGCTTGTTGCACTCCCTGCAAATCACCATCAGGTTCGACAGGTGGATGGGGGATTCCCGCTCGACCACTCCGCCCTTGATGTTTCGCGAGGGGTTCGGCCGTGTATGACGCTTCAGAAAGTTCACGTTTTCGACCACGGCCCGGTTCCTGTCCGGGAAGACGCGCAGGACCTTTCCGGTCTTTCCGCGGTCCTTGCCCGCGATTACCTTGACCTGGTCTTCTTTTTTTATGTGCAGCATGGTGTTTATAAAACCTCGGGGGCAAGCGACACGATTTTCATGAATTGCTTCTCACGCAATTCACGCGCAACCGGACCGAAAACGCGCGTGCCGATCGGTTCCTTTTGGTTATTGATCAAGACGGCCGCGTTTTCATCAAAACGGATGTAGGATCCGTCGCGGCGCTTGGACTCCTTGCGCATCCGCACGATGACCGCTTTGACGACTTCGCCCTTCTTGACGGTTCCGTCTGGCGAAGCCTCTTTGACAGAAGCGGTGATGATATCCCCCAGGCCGGCGCCCAGGCCGGTGTCTCCGCCCAGAGGCAGGATACAGGATATCTTCCGCGCCCCGGAGTTATCGGCTACGTTGAGAATTGTCCGCATCCGGATCATGGCTGTTTCCTACTCCTTGGCCTTCTCGAGGATCTCCTGAACGATCCATCGTTTGCGTTTGCTCAGCGGGCGGGTTTCCATAATGCGAACCTTGTCACCGACCTTGCATTCGTTGTTTTCGTCGTGCGCCATGAACGTGCTAGTCCGACGAATGGTCTTGCCGTACAGAGCGTGTTGGACCAGGCGGTCGACAGCGACCACGACCGACTTCTGCATGGCACTGGACACCACATGTCCGACCTTCTCATTTCTTCGTTGCGTTACTTGCTGCTCCATGTCAATCACCGCTGGGGCTCGATTCAACTGCCCACTATCCACTCCGCACTACCAACCCGGGCAGTGCGCAGTGCGTAGTCGGCAGTGGGTTTACCCCTGCTTCTCCGTCAGTATGGTTTTGACGCGGGCGAGATCCTTTCGAACCTGGCGCATCTTGTGTTTGTTATCCAGCTGTCCGGTCGCCTTCTGAAAGCGCAGCTTGAACAGCTGCTGGGAGAGATCGTGCAGCTCCCCTTGCATTTGGTCGACACTCATTTCGCGTATCTTTGAGGCTTTCATTACTCACCGAACCGTTTCACGAATTTGGTCTTGAGCGGAAGCTTCTGGGCCGCCAGGCGCATGGCCTCCTCGGCGACATCCGGCTCCAGGCCTTCCATTTCGTAAAGGATTCGTCCCGGACGAATCACGGCGACCCAACCTTCGGGCGCGCCCTTCCCCTTGCCCATGCGGGTTTCAGCCGGCTTCTTGGTGATCGGCTTATCCGGGAAGATGCGAATCCAGATTTTTCCGCCGCGCTTGATGTATCGCGTCATGGCGATACGGGCTGCCTCGATCTGTCGATCGGTAATCCAACCGCACTCGACGGCTTTCAACCCAAATTCGCCGAAGTCAACGGTATTCCCCCGTTGGGCCTTCCCCCGCATCTTGCCTTTCTGCTGTTTGCGGTATTTCACCTTCTTCGGCATTAACATGACGATAACTCCGTTCTAAACAATCCAGGTCACCGCGTCACTCGGACGCACCCGCGGGGGCTCGCGCCTGCACGCAGTTCCTTCTGAGTCTGCCGGTCGACCCGAGAGTCAACCGGCTGACGGTCCCTATCTTCGGCCCCTGCCAGTCTCTCTGACCGCCGGCTCGTAGATGTCACCCTTGTAGATCCACACCTTGACGCCGATGACGCCGTACGTCGTAAAGGCCTGTGCAAAACCGTAATCGATATCGGCGCGCAACGTGTGCAGAGGCAACCGTCCGTGCAGGTACCACTCGGAACGAGCGATTTCGGCACCGTTCAACCGGCCGCTGCAGCGAACCTTGATTCCCTTCGCTCCGAAGCGCAATGCCGTGTCGACGGCCCGGCGCATCGCGCGGCGGAAAGCCACGCGCTTGACCAGCTGCTGGGCGATGGATTCTCCGACAAGTTGGGCATCCAGCTCGGGCTTGTTCACTTCCTGGATATTGATGAAAACCTCACGCCCGGTGGCTCCCTGAAGGTCTGCCTTCAGCTTGTCGATCTCCGAGCCTTTTCGCCCGATGATGATGCCGGGACGCGAAGTCCGCATGATCACGGTCAGCTTGTTGGCGGCACGCTCGATCTCGATCTCGGAAACGCCCGCGTGGGCGAAACGTCTCTTCAGGTTTTTCTTGATCGCGAGATCTTCGTGGAGCAGCTTTCCGTAGTCCTTCTTGGCAAACCACCGCGACTTCCAGGTCCGGTTATAGCCAAGGCGAAATCCGTAAGGGTGTACTTTCTGGCCCAAACTTATGCCTCCTGTTCTTTCCCGTCCGAAAGGCGGACGGTAATGTGAGACTGCCTCCGCATCTGCCGGTAGGCGCGGCCCTGGGGCGCGGGGCGAAGACGCTTGCGCCACTTCGTTGGACCGCTGTTCACAAAAATTTCCTTGATCGTGAGCTCGTCCAGGTCCACTGTCGCCGATTTATGTTCTGCGTTGGCGATCGCGGAACGCAACGCCTTCTCGATCAATCGAGCCGCTCGCTTCGGGGAGAACTTGAGGATACCGAGAGCGTCCTCAACCTTCTTCCCGCGGACCAGGTCGACGACCAATCGTGCCTTCTGCGGCGATCCTTTCAAATACTTGGCTGTCGCTTTCGCTTCCATGTCGTTTCTCGCTCTCGTGCGCTACCTGACCTTCGCGGCCTTTTCGGTTTTCGTCGTATGACCCTTGAAAGTCCGGGTGGGCGCAAATTCACCCAGCTTGTGCCCGACCATGTTTTCCGTGATGTAGATCGGCACAAATTTCTTTCCGTTGTGCACGGCCACCGTGTGCCCGACCATATCGGGAGTCACGGTTGATCTCCGGGACCAGGTCTTGATGACCGATTTTTCGTTGGTTTCATTCAGTCGACGGATCTTCTTGACCAGATGATCGTCTACGAACGGCCCCTTCTTAATTGATCTCGGCATTGCAGCTCCCTGTTACTTGCTCCGGCGGACGATGAATTTCTCGGTCCGCTTGTTGTTACGGGTCTTCTTGCCCTTGGTCTTCCAGCCCCACGGCGAAGTCGGATGACGACCGCCCGAGGTCTTGCCTTCGCCGCCGCCCATCGGGTGATCTACCGGGTTCATTGCGACACCGCGCACGGTCGGCCGCCGACCCAACCACCGCTTCACGCCGGCTTTTCCATAGGCCACGTTCTCATGGTCCAGGTTACCGATCTGGCCGATCGTCGCCCGGCACAGGATGTGGACCCGGCGCACCTCGCCGGAAGGCAGCCGCACCTGGGCGTAATCGCCTTCTTTGGCGATCAATTGCGCTCCGGAACCGGCGCTGCGAACCATCTGGCCGCCACGGCCGCGCGTCAATTCGATATTGTGGATCGTGGTCCCGAGCGGGATATTCACGAGCGGCAGGCAGTTGCCGGTGACGATATCGGAATCAGGCCCGGACACTACCTTGTCGCCCATTTTCAAGCCGAAGGGGGCGAGGATGTACCGCTTCTCACCGTCGGCGTAATGCAGGCGTGCAATGCGCGCACTTCGGTTCGGGTCGTATTCGATCGCCGCGACCTTGGCCGGGATCCCGTCCTTGTCGCGCTTGAAATCGATGATGCGCAGACGACGCTTGTGCCCGCCTCCACGCCGCCGCATGGAGATCTGCCCCTTGTTGTCACGACCGCTGGTCCGCTTCTTGCCAACGGTCAGGCCCCTCAACGGCTCGATGTCCGTGAGCCCCTCGCCGGTCTGCACCTGGCGGAATCGCGTTCCTGGTGACGTTGGTTTGTAGTCTTTAATTGCCATAGCACTTATGCCGTTTCAAAGAATTCAATCGGTTTCTGTCCCGCCTTGAGCGTCACGAACGCCTTCTTCCAGTTCGAGCGCTGTCCGCGAGACTTGCCCTGTCTCTTCCACTTGCCTTCGAAAGTAGCCGTACGCACGCTCTCGACTTTCGTATTGAAGAGCTTCTCCACGGCCTCTTTGATCTGCGCCTTGGTCGCCGTCTTCTTCACCTTGAATGCGATCGTCCGGCCCTCGCTGGCCTCGGTCCGCAGGGTGGTCTTCTCCGTGATGTGCGGCGCCCGCAAAATTTCAAAAATGTCGTTACTCATTTCTGCAGGACCTCCTGGATATCAAGGAGCGCCTGCTTGCTGATCAGCAGATGCTCGTAGTTCAGCAGGTCGTAGACGTTCAGGCCGGTGCTCGCGACCATCTTCACTTTCGGCAGATTCCGCACGCTCAGGTACAGGTTGCGGTTATCCCGACCGTCGACCACCAGCACCTTGTTCTCGAGGTTGAACACTTTCATGACGCCGAGGAATTCCTTGGTCTTCGGCTGCTCGAGGCCCAACGCGTCAACCACGGTCATCCGCTGGTTGCGAAGCTTGTCGCTCAGCACCATCTTCATGGCGCCGCGGCGCTTCTGCTTGGGAAATGCCTGGCTGTAATCGCGCGGTTGCGGGCCGAACACGGTACCGCCCTTCCGCCACAGCGGGCTCCGGAGGCTGCCGATTCGGGCGCGGCCCGTGCCCTTTTGGCGCCACAGCTTCTTGCCGGCGCCGCTGACCAGCCCACGCGTCTTGGTCGCGTGCGTTCCCTTGCGCTGACCCGCGAGGAAAGCCCGAACCGCCTCCCACACCAGCGTTTCGCTGGCTGTATAGTCGAAGACCTCGTCAGCCAGGGTGATCGTCTCGACCACTTCGTTCTTCAGGTTTTTGACCTCTACTTCCGCCATATCGCCGTTCTCTTCAGTGGACGAGCGGGTTTTATCCCCGTTCGTCGATTTCTCGTTTATTTCGCCCTTCGGACGTACACGTAGTTGCCAGAATGTCCCGGGATTGATCCCTTCACGAGCAGCAGCTTGTTGTCGCTGTCGACTTGAACTACCTGCAACTTGCGGACGGTCACCTTCTGGTTGCCCATCTGGCCTGCCGCACGCATCCCCGGCAACACTCGGCTCGGCCAGGCGCTTGCGCCGATCGATCCGGGTGCCCGGTGAAACATCGATCCGTGGCTCGAAGCGCCGCCCCGGAAATGATGGCGCTTGATAACGCCCTGAAAACCTTTTCCGATGCTCTGGCCCGAGACATCCACGAAGTCGCCGGCGGAGAACACCTGCTCGACCATGATCTGGTCGCCGACGTTCACGTCCGTCCCCTCGTCCAGTCGCGTCTCGCGAACCACCCGGGTTGGCGGCACGCCTGCCCTCTTGAAATGCCCCTCGGCCGGCTTGTTGACACGCGTCTTGCGGGCTTCTACGAAGCCAAGCTGGACCGCGGCATAGCCTTCCTTCTCAGCCGTCTTCTTTTGGACGACCACACAAGGGCCCGTTTGGATGACGGTGACCGGGACGGAATTCCCCTGGTCATCGAACACCTGTGTCATTCCCAGTTTTTTGCCAATCAAACCCTCAACCATGCCCTTATTCCTTCTCTGTTCCAAAGGCCTTGATTTCGACGTCGATTGCAGCCGGCAAGTCCAACTTCATCAGGGCGTCGACGGTCTGTGGAGTCGGCTCGAGGATGTCGACCATGCGCTTGTGTGTCCGGATCTCGAACTGCTCCCGCGACTTTTTATCAACGTGAGGCGAACGCAGCACCGTGTACCGGCTGATCTTGGTCGGCAACGGGATGGGTCCGGACACCCTGGCACCCGTACGCTTGGCAATATCGACGATTTCGGTCGTCGACTGATCCAGCACCCGGTGATCGTACGCTTTGAGTCTTATCCTTATCTTCTCGTTGATCATCTGCTCCTCTTTCGCAATAGGACCTTTAAGCCTGAAGGACCTATACCTCCCTGCCGACTATTCAATAATTTCCGCGATCGCCCCGGCGCCGACCGTGCGGCCGCCTTCACGGATAGCGAACCGCAACCCTTTTTCCATGGCGATCGGCGTGATCAACTCCACCGTCATCGTGATGTTGTCGCCCGGCATAACCATCTCCACGCCGTCCGGCAGTGTCGCCACCCCCGTCACGTCCGTGGTCCGGAAGTAAAACTGCGGCCGGTACCCGGTGAAAAACGGCGTGTGCCGCCCGCCCTCTTCCTTCGTCAAAACGTACGCCTCCGCCTTGAACTTCTTGTGCGGCGTGATTGAGCCC
>CAYQYP010000375.1:0-22938 GCA_964421755.1 uncultured Acidobacteriota bacterium | reverse complement strand
TCCTTGTCCGGGCGAGTTGCCGGCTGGAGGGGGAGGCGCGAAGATGGGAGGGTCACCGCTAAACAACAGGGAGTCCGTCACGAGGCTCCGGCAATTGGCCAAGGTGCTCCTTTTCCTGGTCATCCTCTCCACAGTCGCCTTCCTGGCTATCCGGGCACCGCGGCCCCGCGCCTCGGATATCATCTGTCCAGGGGACGTCAATCGAGATCAGCAGCGCGACGTCAGGGACGTCGTCTTGATCCAATCTCACGTCCTTGGAAAGCAAAGCCTGTCAGGGGATCAACTGATTGCCGCCGATGTGAACCGCGACAACCAGGTCGACGTCCTGGACGTCGTTGCACTCACTCAACACGTGACCCGAAAGAAGCTCCTGCCCGAGTGCAGGGGGGCGCTGTCGGTGGCTCCTACCAGCCTGGATTTTGGCGTCATCAGCATGGGGACGAACAGGGATCTTCAGGCCGTCGTCTCGAACACCGGGAATGCCACGGCTACCGTTACTGCAGTGACAAGCACTAATACTCAGTTCGCTGCGACTTCTCCGACTGTTCCATTCAGCCTGCTGCCGGGCGCACAGCAGGCAGTGACGGTGCGATACACACCAGCTGGCCTTGGTGCACATACCGGGACTTTGAACTTCACGGGAACGTCGGCGGGTGCGACGATGGCCGCACAGATTTCTGTGACGGGGTCGGGCACCGACCAGGCGAATCCGAAGCCCATGCTGGCCTCCATCAGCCCGACGAGCGGCACGGCCGGCGAAATCGGGCTGACGCTTACAGTCAATGGCTACTACATCAGCAGGAACTCGGTGGTCACGTGGGACGGGAACCCCCGGCCCACGACTTTCGTGAGTGACAGGCAGTTAACGGCGACGATCTCGGCGGCCGATCTGGCGACAGAGGACGCGATTGTCGTTCGTATTGTCACGCCCGCGCCGGGAGGCGGGATCTCCTTCAATGCGGGAATATTCACCATAAATCCCAAGGCGCCCACCTCCGTTCCCCTGAGGTTCAGAATACGTTACATGGCGCCAACCAAGGGCCGCACCGGAACTCAGTTCACGCTCCTTGGGAACGGCTTCAGTACGACAAAGACCAACAACATCGTGACGTTTTCGCAGTCTGGCCGTCCCGACGTTGTCGCCTCCCTTACCAGCGCCAGCGAATCCATGCTTGTCGGCACGGTCCCGTCCTCTTTGACGGCCGGCAGCTGTTACGTCACGGTCAAGATCGGAAACCAGACGACCGGGTCCGTCGCTTTCCAGGTGACCACGGATGCAGCACCGCTCGAACTGCGTCCGAACGAAGTTGTGGTCTTGCTGCCTCCCGGATCAGCGAAGGAGACGCTCCTGATCGGAGGAGGCACTCCCCCCTACAAGCTGAAAGCTCTGACGGCGGAGCAGCTGACCATCGCGAACGTGCAGCTTAGCGGCAACATACTCGAGGTAACCGGGGCCAAATATGGTCTGGTCGACATCGAGGTCCAGGACAGTGCAGGAACGCCGGCGAAGGTAACCAGCCAGGTCAGGGTACAGGTGCCTTACCTGGCACCTTATGGGGGAGAGGTGACACCCTTCTCTCTGTTGTCAGGGACCTCCCCCGGCTGCATGCTCCGGTTCGGGACAGGTAGCTATCAGATGCGGATAGCAAAGATGGCCCTCAAATTCGAGGGGGGCAGGGTCGATGTCTCTCGCCTCAGTTCCCCGCGCACAATCGGTTTCCTGTCCCACGACAACGACACTTTCGGCAGTCTCCGCGTAACGGGGCTGGAAAGCCCTACCAAGGCCAGAGTCGAGGTGAGCACGACGGGGGAGGATGGTAATGAGATCACGGCCAGGGGATTCCTGGAATCCGGCCGGCTGGATTTAACTCTGGAACCGGAGCCGGGGCCCGAGTCGGTAAATTCCTACGGAGTCGATACTCGGCTTGTCTTGCTCCCCGACGTCCTCACCCTTCCAGACGCAGTCGGCACGCCCTTTACCGTGATCCTGGTATTCACCTCAACGACGGTCTACGAGGGCCGCTCCGCGCCTCTGCTCTATACGACCGGGCTCGCCTGGCAGGAAAACGTTACAATCGGCCTGCCGGATGGCAGTCCGAGGATAGCCGCGCTCGGACCCGACTGCGGAGAAATCGGCCGCGAAGTCTGGATCCGAGGATCGGGATTCAGTCCGATTGCCGCACAGAACCAAGTCACCTTTGCGGGCCCTGACAACACCCGCCTGATCGCCCCGGTGGCACGGGTCGGCGAGGGCTACCTGGAGGTTTACGTACCCGAGGAGGCGGTCACCGGCCCCGTGGAAGTCAAGAGGGACGACAAAACAAGCAATCCCTATCTGTTCCGCATGATGTTCAGTCCGGATGCAGCGGCGGGCCTGGTGCGCCGAACCAGCACCGGTCCGCTGATGCCATTCATTACCTACCGACAGCCCGAAAACCAGGTACGGCCGGCATCGGTTAAGGTTGTGTTCTCGAAAGGCAGGATCGATGCAAGCCGGTTGCAAGCAGGAACCGTTCTCGGAACACTTCAGGTCGAGGAAAACTACAACGGGTTTTCGCTCTGGTACATCATCTACACCGGGCAGGAAACCGAGGGGGCCAGACGATACAGGTGTGAGATCAAGTCCGGGCCAACCTCCAAATACGTAGTCGGCTACCTCTATTTGAACGAGAACTCGGGCGGCGCGGGCGTCACGATCGAATCGTGGCTGGACTATCCGGCGGTGCGTCAGGTCGTCGTCTTTTCTGTGCCGTGGTACCTTAGCCCGAGCACGCCGACAGTCATGAACGGGGACATTGAGGTGCGGTCGGTGCCTTGGATGCACGTGGCGTCGTGGCCGATGTTGGTGACTATGTCCGACCAGATCCGAATCGACTGACAAGGAGCCTCTTGATGACCAAGAGACCGGTTGCGAGGCGAACGCTGATCATTATCAGTTGTCTGGTGACAATGGCGGCTTGCAGGCAATATCTGCCCGAGGAGGGCGATGAAGAGCGTTCGATCGTTCTGCTCAAACCATCTTCATATTCCGGACCGCAGCCCCTGGAGTTGGGCCAGGAGGCGACCATCGTCTTCAGTCAGACTCTGGATTCCGGGCCCTACTGCACATGGCAACCCAATTGGCGAAACCCGCAAGCCGAGGGCCTGACAATTCTCAGTGTGGAGAATGACAATTTCAATTTCAGGCAAACAGTACGAGTTAAGATCGATGAGGCTGCTTTCTGGGGTCGACTGCAGTACGCATCGCAGGAGCGCAAAGACGAGCTGTTCGTCGAGATCGAGCCCAGGACGTCGAACGTGACGACACCGAAAATCAGATTCCCTGCGGTTAGCTGTTTCATTACCCTCAAACACTCGGGGGAGACGCCATGGGACCGGGCAAAAACGGGTGATTTCCACGGTGTACCGAAAATTGAAGTCCTCGGCACAGGAGACCTGGGCACGCCAAGCACCACTTACATGTCTCTCACCGTATCGTTTCCGATCACCAACGGTGTCGTCGATATCAGGAATCGAAGCACTGATACCGTGTTGCGGGTCACCGGAGTTGTAATGTCAGGAGATCCGGCTTTTGTGCTCAGCAGCGGCCAGGCAACCAGTTTTGAGGTCGCCCCGCAGGGGAGCCACCAAATGAACTATACCTTTAATCCCACGGAAACCGGCAAGACTTACACCGCAACCATGGTGATCATGAGCAACGATCCCAAATTCGGGAATTTGACTGCTCCCCTCAAGGCGTTCTATTCTCCCCCCCTCTGAGGGGAATCTCATTCCGTGCGGCGTTATTCAATTCTGTTACCCGCAAATCCCAACAGCCATGGAACTTTGGACCACCCCTGACGCGTATCACTGCATCAATGCATTTGAAGCATTCCTAGGGCTCGGTTGAACAAGGCAGGTGGCTATGGGAATCGTGCAAGACGTTGCAGCAGCAGGCGAAACGGTTGCTTCGGCTCGGGATTGATGGACAGCAGGCGGGCGCTGTGGAATCATAGCGTCCTCGGAGGATTTCATGAACGTTTGGGACAAGCTGCGCGGCGAACTGATCGACATCATCCAGTGGCTCGACACCACGAATGACACGCTCGTGTACCGCTTCGAGCGATACAACAACGAAATCAAGTACGGCGCTAAACTGGTGGTCCGCGAAGGCCAGGCGGCCGTGTTCGTAAATGAGGGCCAGATTGCGGATGTGTTTTCTCCGGGGACCTACACCCTTGAGACCAAGAACCTTCCCATCCTCGCTACGCTTCAGGGCTGGAAGTACGGCTTCGAGAGCCCCTTCAAGGCGGAAGTCTACTACTGCTCGACGCGTCAGTTCACCGATCTGAAGTGGGGGACCCAGAACCCGATCATGATGCGGGACCCGGAGTTCGGACCTGTCAGACTGCGGGCGTTCGGGACGTATGTCATCCGGGTAGCGGATCCGGCGGTCTTCATCCGTCAGATCGTGGGGACGGACAACCGTTTCACGGTCGACGAGATCTGCAATCAGCTGCGGAACTTCATCGTCTCGCGCTTTGCCGACGTCGTTGGCTCAAGCCGCATCCCGGTGCTCGACCTGGCGGCGAACTACGACGACCTGAGCAATTTCATGACCGAGCGGATCGGGCCGGAGATCCGGGCTTACGGACTCGAGCTGACGAAACTCCTCGTCGAGAATATCTCGCTTCCTCCGGCTGTCGAGGAGGCGCTCGACAAGCGGACCAGCATGGGGGTCGTCGGCAACCTGGCGGCGTACACGCAATTCAACATCGCAAACTCCATCCCGGACGCCGCCAAAAACCCGGGCGGCCTGGCCGCGGCGGGAGCGGGTTTGGGAATGGGCATGGCCATGGCCGGACCGATCGGGCAGGCCATGATGGGACAGGCAGGCGCCGCTCAACCGCCATCGGGACCCCCTCCATTGCCCGCGGCAGCGACTTTCTATGCCGCCCTGGGCGGGCAGCAGGCGGGACCCTTTGATATGGCCACGCTTCAGGCTCACGCGAACGCCGGCCAGCTGACGCGCGAGACCCTGGTCTGGCGGCAGGGAATGGCTGGCTGGACTCCGGCCGGGCAGGTTCCCGAGCTCACTTCGCTCTTTGCGGCGGAGCCCCCGCCTTTGCCTCCGAACGCGTGATGGAAATGCCGGCCGCCGTGGCGAAACAGTTCCCGTGTCACAAGTGCGGGGCGCGCCTGGATTTTGCTCCCGGGACGACCGCACTCCGTTGTCCGTACTGCGGATTCGAGAACCCGATCCCGCAGAGCGACGAAGAGATCCGCGAGCTCGACTATCAGGCCCAGCTGACCGAGCTCGCCGGGAACGAGGAGACAACCGAAGCCGAGCGAGTCAAGTGCCGCAGCTGCGCCGCCGAGACAACGCTTCCACCCGACATTGTTTCCGGCAGCTGTCCTTTCTGCGGCTCGAACCTGGTGATCACCGCCCAGTGCAAGCGCTTGATCAAACCCAAGTCGCTGCTTCCTTTTGCGGTTGCACAACGGCAGGCGTTTGATGCGTTCGCCACGTGGATCAGCGGCTTGTGGTTCGCCCCCGGTGCCCTGAAGAATTACGCGCAATCCGAGGGAAAGCTGACCGGGGTCTATGTCCCGTTTTGGACCTATGACTGCCGGACGACGAGCTTCTACACCGGGCAGAGGGGCGACGACTACTGGGAGACGGAGAGGTACACGACCCGGGAAAACGGGCGCACCGTGTCCAAGACCCGGCGCGTCAGGCATACTCGGTGGACGCACGTTACCGGAACCGTCTGGGAAAGCTTTGACGATGTTCTCGTTTCTGCCAGCAATTCCCTGCCCCCTGAGTGCCTCCACAAGCTCGAACCGTGGGATCTCGAGCACCTGGTGACGTTTGCCGACGAGTACCTGAGCGGGTTTCGAGCCGAGAGTTACCAGGTGCCCCTGGAGGGTGGTTTCACCAAGGCGAAGGAGATCATGGATCTCGCCATTCGCGCAAGCATCGCGCGAGACATCGGCGGCGACCATCAGCGAATAGACTCCGTCCGCACACAGTACGACGGCGTGACGTTCAAGCATATCCTCCTGCCCGTCTGGCTGAGCGCCTACCGATTCAAGGAGAAGGTCTATCGTTTCCTCGTCAACGCACGCACCGGAGAAGTGCAGGGCGAGCGGCCGTGGAGCGGCTGGAAGATCACTGCATGCGCGCTGGCGATCTTGCTCGTGATTCTGGCGTTGGTCCTGGTTTTGCGTGGTTAGCCAGCTCGAATCCCGAGGCGGGCCGGCGTTCTCGTCGGAGATGCCGACGCAACGAGAATGTTGAAAAAGGGATACCGACCAGGTGGAAACTGGCGTAATCGAATGGAGCCGCCCACGACAGCGAACGGCAGTTAGCGAGAGTAAGCGGACCACCAATCATTCGCTAAGTCGAGACATTTAAACACGAAGCAGTGGATCGAGTCAGGTGGTCCGCTTACTCGCTCGCTTCTCTCGCCGTCGTGCGCGGCTCCATTCGATCTCGCCCTCCGCCGGGAACTCGCCGGTCCCTCCGCCTATTAATAGAAGAGTTCACATTTTCAACACCCTCGCTGTGCGCGGGCTGTGAAAGGCAGGCCCGAAGATCTGCGGCTCAGTTTCTCGGCATCAACTCGAGGACCGAGCCGACAATCGTCTTGACGCCGGTTGGGATGGCAGGCGTCGCGTCGGGAACATACTGACTGGAGTGGAGTGCGGGCAAGGCCAGGCCCTCGCTCCGATGTTTGCGCATTTTTTCGGGGGACACCGTCCCCAGCCAAAAGAGCACCGTCTGAACGGTCGGCCGATCACCCTCGACCGCCGCCTTCCGGTACCAGGAGAAGTCTTCTCCGCCCATCACCGGTTCGTGTTTGAGGACGTTGGATGCACCGAGCTGCTTAGTCAGGCGCGGCAGCAACTTCTCGATTAACTCCGGGTCATTGTAGGTCGCCGGGGTGGCCTGGTCGTCGCTCTCGATGACGGGCATCCGGTCCTCGGGCACACCGGCGGCCAGCGCCACTCCACGGCTGATTCTGTTGATCGAGGCCAGGATCCGTTTGCGCGTCTCCTCCCGATAGGATCGCACCGTCAACTGAAGACGCACCGCATCGGGGATGATGTTGTGCTTGCTGCCGCCATGGATCGAACCGACCGTGACGACCGCCGAATCAAGCGGAGAGACCTCGCGACTCACGATTGTCTGAAGCGAGAGCACCAGTTGAGCAGCCAACACGATCGGGTCCCTGGTGTCATGGGGGTAAGCACCGTGTCCCCCCTGCCCTCTGACCGTGATATTGATCGAGTCGACACTTGCCAGGGCGAATCCCGGACAGTAACCCACTTTCCCCGACTCGAGAGCGGCGTCTGCGTGGAGAGCGATCGCATACTGCGGTTTCGGAAACCGCGTGTACAGTCCATCGTCTATGAGAGCCTTGGCACCCGCACCCGTCTCTTCGGCCGGTTGGGCGACCATCAGCAGCGTGCCGCGCCACTGATCCTTGATTTCGGCCAGCGCGGCAGCCGAGCCGAGAAAGCATGTCATGTGCAGATCATGACCACACGCGTGCATGACCGCTGCTTTCTCACCACGGTGGTTCGCTTGAGTAGCTTTGCTCGCAAAAGGCAGTCCGGTCTGCTCTTCAACCGGCAACCCGTCCAGATCGGTTCTGACGAGCACGGTCGGGCCGTCTCCGTTACGCAACACGGCAACCACGCCGTGCCCTTTCAAACCTGGCACACTGTACTTTCCCAGACCGGCGTTCACCTCGTATCCCAGTCTTTTCAGCTCGCCGGCGACGTAAGCGGCTGTCGAGCTCTCCAGGTACGAGAGCTCGGGGTTAGTGTGTAGATGCCGGTAGGTCTGCTCGAGCCGGGCAAGCTGGCCCGAAAGCCAGTCGTCCAGCGGTCCCGAAGATTGAGCAACCAGGGAGGGGATTATCCAAAGCACCAGAAAAGCAGCTACGCAGAACCAACGACGGGTCATGTGACCATTATAACGATACCGGAGAGCTGACCGGCTGACCGGCTGCCCATTGGGCCGCTGACCAACTGCGCACTACGCACTGCCCACTGCTACTGCGCACTGCCGAACAGCGAATCCGCCGCTTTACGGCCCGGTTGGCTCCCATCAAGTCAGCCGGTAGCAGGTCAGCCGGTTAGCTGGTCATTGGATCAAACAAACGGGGGCCCGGGAGCTCTTCCGTCATCGGGCATGTTGAACGCCGCGCGGACCAACGTCCTGACGGCGAGCGCCTCGCTTTTTCCTTCAGCAAGCGTCATCAGCTGAAGTCGCGCAAGGTGGTTGTCGATCCATTGGCTCACAAAGGCGCCCGGAATCTCCAGCCGGCGGCAAGGCCATATGATCATGTCGGCAGTCAGTTTCGCCCGGCGCATCAATTGGAAAACGGAGACGGGCTGTTCGTTGACCGTTCTTCTGTTCACGGTCGCGAGCGTCGCCCCGGCGAGCATAGACTCCACCGTGAGAACCGCCTCGACCGCGTGCCTGTAGATATCGGGCGCTTCTTCGGCCTGTCCTTCGAAGCTGGCTTCCGCGAGGTGCTCGGCCACCGGCCGGCTGAAGGCCTTGTACCCCGAGTGGAAGTCCGGGAATTCGTCCTCGACTGCAAATTCGAGCGAGAGCGGAGCACCCTTTTTCACCGAGTGGTAAAACAACGCGTCCAGCAGGACACGATCGGCCAGTTCCTCCAACTCACCGCGAAAGAAACCCATGGGACGGTGCCGGCTGGCTCGACTACCGATAACGTGCACCCGATCAGTGGCCGTGGTCGATTCTATGTGATGAGCCATTCTGATCAGGTTCGGAAGATCGTTTGGAAAGTGATCGGCATCCTGGTCAAGTACCGCCAGGTAACGAACCTGCTTGTTCGGCAGGAGACGTCGCATTCCCTCCTGGATGGCCGCAAGCTTGCCCTTGTTTTCAGGCAGAGCCGTTCGCGTCACCCCGTGTCGTTCTTCAATGATCCCCGCCGCCCGGCTGGCGGGGTTCGACCCGTCGACACTGACACAGACCAGCGTGGGATCAGCCAGTTGCCTGCAACACCCTGCGACGGTCGCCTCGAGCAGCGAGAACGCCAGGTCGAATTCCGCATTGTCCGGGAAGTACGATGGAATAACGACTGCTGTCGCTTCCAGTAGACCGGCTTCGGCGGTGAGGTGATCGATGCTCATGCGGTGACTGTACCTGTGACGGTCCCGTCAGGCAAGCCCGGCACGGACGCGCTTTCCAAACCGGAGCTTCGTCCGTTCCGGTCCGTGTTGCACTTCGGGGTGGTATCAATCCAGTTTTGCGGTTATGATCGGGGCGTTGCCGGAAGTTGAAAGTGGGAACGTTTCGCCGAGCCGGGACTTTCACCAACTTCAGAGCCTGCCGGTTCAGTCGAAACGCCACTCGTGTTCCCGTCTTTTTTAAGGAGGAACAGCACAATGGCGTACACCTACGAAGAACTCAAGAAAAAAACAGTCGTCCAGCTTCGTGAGCTTGCCGCCGGTCTTGATCACGAGGCAGTCAAAGGCCACACGCAGATGAACAAGGAGCACCTTGTGGATGCCCTGTGTACGGCCTTGAACGTGCCGCATTACAAGCATCACGAGGTAGTTGGGTTGAACAAGACGACTATAAAGGGCAAAATCCGGGAGCTGAAAAAACAAAGGGATCTGGCCCTGGCAGAACATGATCACGGTGAGCTGAAAGAGGTTCGACGGCAGATCCACCAACTCAAACGACAGATCCACAAAGCTACTGTGTAATCGTTCCGGGTTTTCCACAGCTGTGTAAAACTCTGTGGAAAACGCACCCGGAGACGCGGGCTCCACCGGGAGTTTACGTCTCCGGGTGCACCGGAGCCCTGAGCTCCACTGTGGTTCCCGAACCCGGCGCCGCGTGAATCCGCAGGTCGCCTCCCAGACGCAATGCCCGCTCCTTCATCCCGATCAATCCCGCTGACTTCCGATCGGTGTCTTGTGGGAAACCCCGACCGTTGTCTCGAACCAGAACGTGCAGGCGTCCGTCCCGGGCGTTCAGCATGACGTCGACTCGGCTTGCACCCGAGTGGCGCGCCACATTGGTCAGAGCCTCCTGAACGATGCGGAAAACCGCCGCTGACCGATCGTAGTCGATGTTGAGCGGGTCGTTGTCAAGATGGCAGACGCACTGCATGCCGGTCCGCCTCTCGAAGTCCTCGCAGAAGTGCTCCAAGGCGGCGGGCAATCCCAACTGGTCCAGAAGCGGCGGTCGAAGATCTCTCGAGATTCGACGGACGTCCTCCAGAATCCGTGCCAGGACGTCGGACAGCGAGCGCAGTTTGGACTCGGACACTGCCTCTCCGCGCGCCGCCGTGCTCGTCAGATGCATCGTCTCGATCTTCGCAATCGTCAACGCCTGACCCAGCTGGTCGTGGATCTCGGCGGCGATTCTTCGGCTTTCGTCTTCGCGAACGGAATCGAGGTGAGCGATCAGACGGCGCAGCTCTGCGGTCCGTTCCGCGACCCGGGTCTCGAGCTGATCGTGTGCCGCCTGTAAAGCGGCCTTGGCCTCCTCAATATCCGTCACGTCGACGACCGTGACAATGGCCAAAAGCGTTTTTTGATTCTTGTCCCGAACCTGGGTACCCGCGTAGCTGCCGATCCACGTGTGGCTGTCGCCCACCCGCTTCACCCGAACCCGGTACTTTGAAAAGGTCTCTCCTCGAGTGGCCCTGGCCAGGGGCCAGTAGTCAATAGGGAGCGGCCGGCCGGACAGATCGAACATTTCGAACAGCTGGAAATGGTCACCCAGTGAATCGCCCACTCTCACTCCCTCCAGGCGGTGCATGCGCAGCCCGGACGGGTTGAGACTCAGGATACGCCCACCCGCGTCGGCTACGATGACTCCCTCGGTCATGCTCTGGATGACGCCTTCGAGTTTCCGCACGTTGGTCTCCGCCACGGCGGCCAGTTCCTCAGCTCGACGGCGCGACTGGACCTCCTCGGTCACGTCGTGCGCAATGATCAGGATCGAGTCCACTTTGGGATCCCCGGGCCCCTGCAGGGGCACGAGCTCGACATTCCACCAGGACTCGGGTCTTTCGGGCCCAACCGGCGTCCTGTATTCGCGTAGCCGGACCGCCGATCCGGATTCACGGACTTGCCTCAGGATTTCGACCCCTCCCTGACTTGCGTACCCGGGGAAAACTTCCGCCAGTGGTTTCCCGACCATCTCCACCCCGGGGATACCCGGGATGGCGAGATAGCAGGGATTGACCATCGAAAATCTAAAATCCGGCCCGGTCACCACCGCAATGCCAATCGATGCGTTGTCGATCAGTTTTTCCAGGAAATCCCGCTGATCCCGCAGGCGCTCATACTGAACGCTGTTCTCGTCTGCTGCCTTCTCACGTCCGAAGGTCAATGGATGCTCAGAATTCACGTCGTGCTCTGGATTCATAGTCAAGGGTGCCCAACACTTACCTGCCTGTGCCCCTGCCGGGGTGGTCGGGTAATCTTGGAATATCTAGCCGGTTATCTTATCCGCCCGCCGCTTCTCCAGGCAAGCAGAAAGTTGATTGTTTTGTATATTTATTTTGATTATTTCCTCGGCAGCCGTCCCGGGGATTTGGCAGGCCCGTTCAAAGTCACACGCCCGGTAGCGGAGAGAATCTGTCCGACCGGAAAGTCCTGACTTGCGAGGCCCTGGCGTGGTTTCCTGTCGGCTGGCTCACCGGGGGTACTTGCTTCGTCGGGGCGACTTTGGCATCATCCGGAGGTCGTCATGGCTCGCCTGATCATGCATCTGGACATGGATGCCTTTTTTGCCGCAGTCGAACAACGCGATAACCCCGCGTACCTGGGGCGACCGGTCATCGTCGGTGCTGAGCCGGGGAAGCGCGGTGTGGTATCCACCTGCTCGTATGAAGCCCGCGCCTTCGGCGTTCGTTCTGCCATGCCGATCTCCGAGGCGTGGAGACGGTGTCCTCAAGCTGTCTACCTGCGACCGGACATGGAAAAGTACGCGGCTGTTTCGGACCGACTCATGGAGTTGCTCAAGACGGTCTCCCCGGTAGTCGAGCCTGCGTCCATCGACGAAGCGTTTCTGGATATCACAGGGCTGGAGAGAATCTTCGGCTCTCCGGACGATATAGGTCGCCACACCAAGCAGCTGGTTTGGCGGGAGCTTGCCCTCACCGCGTCGGTTGGAATAGCTCCCAACCGGCCGATCGCCAAGCTGGCGTCGGACTACCGCAAACCGAACGGGCTCACGATCGTGCTGTCTGACGCGGTCATCGCCTTCCTGTCCCCGCTTCCCGTCGGGAAATTGCCGGGCGTCGGCGTGAAAGGCCAGCAGGTGTGCGCCCGTCTCGGCCTCAAGACCATCGGCGCATTGCGCGATTTTGGATTGGCTGGCCTGCAGCGGGAGTTTGGCAGCAAGACCGGGCAGTACTTGTTCGACCGGGCCAATGGTCTCGGTTCTGACGAAGTAGGCGTTCTCTCCCCCCGGAAATCGCTTTCCAAAGAGGTGACCTTTGAAAAGGACGTTTCGGACCCACGTGTTATTCACGACACGCTGCTGCGTCTTGCGGAAGACGTAGGTCGCGGGCTGCGCCAGGAAGCCAGCGTCGGCCGCACAGCCACCCTCAAAATCCGTCTGGCCAACTTCGAGACCCATACTCGTCAGAAGCATCTGGACGAAGCGACGGACAGCGATCGCGTCATCTTCCGGGAGGCGTGGAACCTGTTCGAGACCAGCGGGTATGCAGATCGGACGATACGATTGATCGGGATTGGCATGTCCGGGCTGTCTGAGGCTCGCCGGCAAGCCGGGCTGTTTGAGGGCCCCGCCGCCAATATGGACCGGGAGCGCAAGTTATTCGAGGCGGTTGACCGGATACGGGAACGGCACGGGTCGGGCTCGATCGCCCTGGGAGGTCTCCGGAAGCCGAAGAAGACGGACACTTAGAGGGATTGCGGATTGCAGATTAAAGATTCAAGAGCGTGCATGGGGAATTCGGTTTCTGGGGTATCTCCTTAACTCCAGTAGTCACTATATCCCTGGCTCGGCCCCCTGAAAGACATCAGAACCGCGGTTCGGTTTTTACACTGCTTCTCCATTCCGAAATCTGAAAACCGCAACCCATAGGGGTCGGATGGGTGTTCGCACCTGAAAAAAGGCGTCAGGGCTCGGTCTGAACCCACTAATTTGCTGAAATATGGCTTCAGGACTGGTATTGCGACGTATTCACTGGCAGAATCATAAGCAGCTATGCGGCCCCGGAAGGGTTTCGCGGGTCGCACAAGGCGGCGTGCACCGGTGAATCTTGAAAAAAGACTTGCCGAAATTTGTGTCAGACGTATCATTGACAATGCCCGTATCGACCGTAGGAGGAGACACTTATGAACAAAGCGGAACTGATTGATGCAATTGCCAAGGATGCCAAAATCAGCAAGAATCAGGCCGGTGAGGCACTGAACGCGCTGCAGGGTAACGTCCAGGCAGCCTTGAAGAAGGGTGACAAGGTCACACTGGTTGGCTTTGGAACCTTCGGGGTATCAAAGAGGGCCGCACGCACTGGGCGCAACCCGCAGACCGGCAAGGCAATCAAGATCGCCGCACGCAAGGTCGTCCGTTTTGCGCCTGGCAAGGCACTCAAGGACTCCGTCGGAAAGTAGTCTCGAAGAATTAGCCGATCAAAGCAGCTTGTGCACCTTCTGCTTCCTTCCCGGAAACAGCAGGAGGGGCACAAGCTGCTTCGGCGAACCACTCGTTCCTCAAACCCCGCGCCGCTCTCCCCAGAGAAGTTTGTGAAGTTGGATCTGCATACGAACCAGAAGACCGTCCTCGAGAATCCAACCCGCCAAGGCTGTCGCGTCCATCACCTGCCAGACCGGCGAGAAGAGCACCGGGTGCCCCCTTGCCAGATCATGAAAGCGTACGACTTCCCGGGCCCATTCGTAATCCGCCCGGTCGGTGATGACAAACTTGATTTCGTCATGCGGGCGCAGCCGTTCGAGGTTTGCCCATAGATTGTGACTGGACATCCCGCTTTCCGGGCACTTGATATCGTAGACGAGCACTGCTCTGGGATCGACCGGCGTGATATCCAGGCTTCCACCCGTTTCGATGAGCACCTCCCTGCCGGAATCGAGCAACAGTTTCACCAGGACGTGAACATCGGGCTGCAGTAATGGCTCGCCGCCGGTCACCTCCACCAGGCGGGTGGGATAGCGATCGAGCTGTTCCACGATCTCGGCAATCGTCATTTCCCGGCCCTCGGTGAATGCGTAGGCGGTATCACAATAACGGCAGCGCAGGTTGCAGCGTGTCAGCCGGACAAAGGCGCAGGGGCGTCCCATGTGGGACGATTCTCCCTGAAGGCTGAAGAAGATCTCGTTAACCGTCAGCTTTGCTGTTTCCACGGGATATTGTTTGATTATAACCCCGTCACCAATGCGGAATGCGGAGTGCGGAATGCGGAATGAACCGATTGGGGATTTCGGATTGAAGACAGCAGGCTAGTTGCCCAAGAATGCAGCGCATCAATCACTCTACGGGAGAAACAAACTGATCGCCTTATTCCACAATCCGCAATCGGTTCATTCCGCATTCCACATTCCGCATTCCGGCGCGGCTGCCGTGCTACAATCCGAGGCAGTGGAAATCCGGGATCTCCGGAACCCCCGCGATTGTTCACCGGGAAAAAGTATGTTCAGCAAATATGTCAAGCACGTCTGCCTGTTGTTGATTCTGGTCTTCACGGCCGGGTTGGCCTTTGCCGGAGTCCCGAAAGAGGTTCAGAACGAGTATCTCCAGAAGTACCGGAACCGAGCGATGTTCCTGAAGCTTCCGGTTCGGGGCTTTCGTCAGATCATCAACGTCGGCCCGCCACCCGCGGTGGATCGAAGCAACATGAGCCAGCCCTTGAGCTTCAAGGTGGGGGAGCAGGTACGGATCACCAATCTGGAGTTTGACAGTACCGAGGTTACATTCACGATTGCCTCGACCGACGTCAGCCGGGAGAGCGAGTTGATTTTTCGCTTCGCTGCCGAAATCGAGGATGCCTTCCCTGAGAAGGCTTCATTCGATGGTGCACTGGCGGCGACGTTTACCCAGGGGCTCTCTTACACCGATATCGACGCCGCGAAGGAAACCTTCATAAAAGACCAGTTCGACGACCTCATCCAGCAGTTTGCGACCAGCACGGGCAGGTCTTCCGAATCGGTGATTCGCACCATTTCGGAAAAGAACCCGGAGTACCGGGCGGCGAAGAAGGAGGCCCGTGACGCGACGGCCAAACTCGTGGAAGTCCAGGAGCAGTTGCGCGAGGAGGTCAAGAACAAGCGGGAACTGGATAGCGAGCTGACGACAGCTCGAAGAGAGTTGACGCAGACCAGGAACGCGGTGAATTCGGGGCGGGACGAACGCGCCCAGCTGGTCTCCGAACGGACGTCTCTGCAAAAGGACAATGCCCAGCTTCAGACTCGGCTGCAAGAATATGAAAAGCAGGTCGGGCAACTGCTGAACGACTTCGGAATTCAGCCGGATTCCAGGGCGAATTTCGGCAAGCGGGTGGAGGCGGTCAGCAGAAGTTTCGACAGCCTTCGAACGGAACGGTCGGGCCTTTCCCAGAAGCTCGGACAAGTCACAGCGGAGCTTGAGAAGTTACGCGCCACCAATCAGGATCTGACGGCTGACCTAAAGGAATCCGAGCGGCAAAACTCACGCCTGTCATCGGAATTGAATTCTCTCACGTCCGATCGCAACTCCCTGGAATCTCGCTACATCCAGACGCGCAGGCGCAAAGAAGTCCTGGAGAACGCAGACCGACTGGCCCGGGCCTTGCGGCTGGAGAGCAGGACCGAGACGCGGGACCAGGGAACTTTCGAGGTGAATGACGTCTACCTCATGTCGAAGAAGATCGGTGTCCTGGAGATTCAAGTGCCGGGAAAAAGCGGGGGACCTTACGAGGCAAGCTTTTCCTTGGTCTCTCCGGATACCGTCGAGTTCACGAAAGAAGAACGCGAGCTCTACGGCCTGCTCGGGACCAAGGTCGGTGTGGAAGCGACTTGGAAGCCAGGCTCCGCCTCGGTCCAGGTGATTCCTCAGGGCGCTGTGACAATGCAGGAAGTCGGTCCGCGAGACAAGGCGACATGGTCGTGGTCCTTCGAGGGCCCAGGCGAGGGGCAGGAGAAGCTGACGCTGGTCGCCTCCCTGAAAAACAAGGACGGCGAAGTGGTCCCGCTTGGTTCGAGGGATTACTGGATTGCGCCAGCCGGCACGATGGCGTGGATCAAGTCGCAGTTTGCCCCGCTCTCATTTGGGCTCGGAGCGCTCCTGGGCGGTGCGGTGCTGGGTCTTTTCATGGCCTTTCGGGGCGGCCGGTCAGCCAGTGGAAGCCAGTCCAGAACAGCGACCAGAGATTACGTCGCCGAAAAGAGGCTCTAGTCGGTTAGCCGGTTTGACCTTAGCCGGTTTGCCGGTTTGCCGGTCACAGCTGGTCAGCCGGTCGGTGGCCCTCCATCGCCTCTTCACTCCCCAGCGGCTGTCCTTCGATAGGTCTTTGTCGGTCTTTCGGCTTGGCTTATAATACCGGTTTACTTGTGCTTGTGGATGATGGTTATTGCGGCACTGAACTAAGGGACGGCGACTACCTCTTAACTTCTCGCCAGTGTCTTGGCAGATCGAAAGGCTCATGGTTTTCAAGCTGAAATGCTAGACGGAGCGGCTTGTTGAGAAGCAGGTCGCAACAGGAACCCGGCAAACACGGACCGTATGTCAAACGTTAGGGACAACCTGAAAGTCTGCATGTTCTCGGCGGAGGTTCGGCCTTACGCAACCGATGGAGGACTGGCAGACGTGCTCGCCGCGCTCCCCGCTGCCCTGGCCGACAACGGCGTGGATGTCCGAGTAGTGTCGCCGCTTCACCGGCAGGTCCGGCGAATTGCCGAGGTCGTGAAGGTGATGGACCTTCCGCCGGTCCAGATGGGACTGCAGCAGTTCGAGGCATCCTTATACTGCGATCGGCGTCAGAACCCGCCGCGCAACTTCTTTATCGAGAATCAGGAGTTCTTTGACCGACCAGGAGTCTATAACGACCCGTCGACCGGAGATGGGTATCCGGACAATTTCGAGCGCTTCAACTTCTTCATGTTGGCTGCTCTGGACGCAATCCGGCACAGCGGTTGGAAACCGGATATCCTCCATTGTCATGATTCGCAGACCGGCCTGATCCCCGCATATCTGAAACTCAGCCGTATCCACGATCCGTTCTACAGGGGGATGGCCACGGTCTTCACGATCCACAACCTGGCCTACCAGACGCTCGTGGACCAGGTAAAATTCCAGCTCACCGGCCTGCCGCCGGACCTCTTCTACCCGATGGGACCGTTTGAGTTCTATGGCCAGCTGAATGTCATGAAGGCGGCCATCTGCTATGCGGACCTTCTTACAACGGTGAGCCCGCAATACGCCCGGGAGATCCAGACGCCTGAGCTCGGATACGGACTGGACAATGTGCTGCGTACGCGAAAATCGGATCTGTTCGGCATACTCAACGGAATCGATACCCGCGAATGGAACCCGGCGAATGACCCGAACATTTCAGCCCCATTCACGGCCGACGACCTGACCGGAAAGAGAGTTAACAAGGAGCAACTTCAAGACGCTTGCGGTTTCGCGGTCCGTGATGTCCCGCTGATCGGAATGATCTCCAGGCTGGTCGACCAGAAGGGGATCGATATCTTTCTTTCGGCCCGGGACCAGATTACCCGTATGGATTGCCAATGGGTCATTCTCGGCACGGGAATGAAGAAGTACCAGGATGCGATGCGCGAGTTTGCCCGGGATCATCCGGACCGATTCTCGGTCCATCTCGAGTACAACAACCAGCTGGCGCACCGGATCGAGGCAGGGGCAGATATGTTCCTGATGCCGTCCCGGTACGAACCGTGCGGTCTTAACCAGATCTACAGCATGCGGTACGGAACGATCCCGATAGTTCGTCATACTGGCGGGCTGGCTGACACGGTGCGGGACTTCAGCAACAAGAACGGCGACGGAACCGGATTCAAGTTCCGCGATTACAGTTCCACCGAACTCGTCAAAACGCTAATTCGGGCGGTCGAGGTTTGGAGAGACAAGGACCAGTGGCAGCGCCTGATCAGAAATGCAATGGCCGAGGACTTCTCGTGGAACCGCAGCGCTCGGGAGTATCTTGACCTGTACGTGAGAATAACTGAACACGCATGAGCAAAGAACCTGTCTATGTTGGCATTGACCTGGGCGCCACCAGTTTCACGGTGGGCCTGGTCACCGGTGAAGGCGAACTCCTGGCGTCAAGCAACTCCCCAACCTTAGTCGATCGCGGTCCGGTGGACATCATCGACCGGATGGCCGCCGAGACGATCCGGCTGTGGGAGCAGAATGGCTACACCCGCGACGAAATACTCGAAATCGGAATCGGGTCCCCCGGACCCCTCGATCTCAAGACTGGCATTGTAGTTACGACGCCGAACCTCAAATGGACCAACGTTCCGCTTCGCGACATGCTGGCCGAACGCCTCGGTAAGCAGGTAACCCTCGACAACGACGGCGTCTCAGCGACTTTCGGCGAGTTCTGGGTCGGCGCGGGAAAGCCTTACGACGACGTCATGGGTATCACTTTGGGTACGGGTGTGGGAGGCGGGCTCATCCTCGGAGGCCGAATCCACCATGGTTTTCAAGGAATCGCCGGCCACATCGGCCACCTGGTGATCGAGGTAAACGGCCGAAAATGCGGTTGTGGAAACAAAGGGTGCCTGGAAGCCTATGCATCGGCTACAGGCATTGTCGCCCGAACTCGAGATGCTCTGATCGAGGACAGGAGCTCCAGCATGCACCAGCTCAACCCTTTGACCGCAAAACGAATCTTTGAGGCGGCGAAATCGGGCGATGCGCTTGCCCTGCGCATATGGGACGAGACAGGCCTTTATCTGGCGGCCGGCATCAGCAGCGTCATGTCGCTTCTGAATCCCGAGGCGATCATCATCCTCGGTTCCGTGGCGAACGCCGGTGACATCCTGCTCAACCCGATCAACAAATACCTGAAGGGAATGGTACTCACTTCCAAGCTCTTCGAGGAGACAGCCGTAGCGAGGGGAACCCTCGGAGGGTTTGCCGGAACAGTGGGAGCGGCTGGGTTTGCTCGGTTTCGGTGAGGTCGACTCTTCCTAGTCGCCGTCAGGCTTGGCTTTCTGGTCGTCAGTCAACTTGTAGCCGTTTTCCAGGAACTTCTTACCGTCTTCGTTCAGCCTGGGATCCTCGTCGCCCGCCTTGGGCACGGAAGTGTGGCAAAACGTGCACCTCTTGCCCGTCTCCTTCTTATATTTCAGGGTCGCCTGCGCAGTGTAACTGTATAAACCAAAGAAGAACAACAGCAAGACTGCGAGATAGCCAAAGAACCTTTTCGCTTTCATAAGAGCTCCTCGCCCCAATACTAATGATGGATTCTATCAAAAATAGTCGCATCCAGAGGCGAAGGCACCCCTTGTCCTGTCACAGCCCGAACAGGAAGCGAGGGGTGTTGAAAAAGGTCCAGCTCCTACCTTATGCAATACCCTGTCGTGTTCGCGGGTGTGGGAAGACGACTCACGCTGCACGGGTTGTGGTTTAACACACTAATAGCGCACTCCCTCGAATGTTATGATGAAGCAGATGAAAGCAAAGCCGGCGGGGCGGGCAGCCTCGAAAAAGAGGGAGGCGGCGAGGGTCACCGAGATCCTTCGCAGACTCCAGAGAGACTACCCGGATGCGGTCTGCGCGCTTCACTTCCGCTCCCCTTTCGAGCTGCTGGTAGCAACTATCTTGTCCGCTCAATGTACGGACGCCCGAGTCAATATGGTCACGCCCGTCCTGTTCGGACGATTCCCTGACCCGGTATCCCTTTCCAAGGCAGACCCTTCTGAAGTGGAAGAAATCATCAAGAGCACCGGGTTCTTCCGAAACAAGACGAAGAGCCTCGTTGGAGCCTCCAAGGCAATCGTCGAGCTCTTCGGCGGACAAGTTCCGAGAACGATGGAGGAATTGCTTCAGTTGCCGGGGGTAGCTCGCAAGACAGCGAACGTGGTACTGGGGACCGCCTACGGCGTGGCTGCAGGAGTGGTGGTTGATACTCATGTCACCCGCGTGTCCAACCGGCTGGCTCTGACTAAGCACGAGGACCCGGTGAAGATAGAGTCGGACCTGATGTCGAAGGTCCCGAAGGATGAGTGGATCGCCTTTTCGCACCGGGTCATCCACCATGGCCGGCGAGTGTGCAGGGCGCCCCGGCCGATCTGTCAGGACTGTTCGTTGCCCGACGTTTGTCTTTATTACCAGACTGAAGTTGCCCGCTAACTGCACATGCCTCTAAACTACAAGTACTCGCAAGTCTTCTTCACGCTTGTCTTCGTTCTCATCCTGTTTGTGTTCTATAAGATGCTGAAGCCGTTCCTGGTCTCGATCATCATCTCGGTGACACTGGTTTCGCTCTTTTATCCCAACTTCAAGCATTTGCGAAGAAAACTGAAAGGCCGCGGCGGGACTGCCTCGCTGTTGATGTGCACGATCATTACGATCCTGATCATCATCCCCTCCTTTCTTTTCTTCCTGGCCCTTTTTGCCGAGCTCAACGACGCTTACGAGGGACTCCAGACACGACTCGAGACTCAGCCGACCGCGCAAAACGAGTACCTGGTTAAAAACCCGGTGCTGAGGGAGCTGTGGCAGGAGATTAACCGGAGCCTCGGCGTCGACGGGGCCAACCTCAGGACCACGCTGTCCAAGTCGGTCGATACTCTTGTGCGCTATCTCCTTGATCACTTCTCGACGATTCTCGGCGGAATCGGGGTCTTCGTTTTCAACTTTTTCATCATGATCTTCAGCATGTTCTTCTTCTTCAGGGACGGTGACCGGTTTCTGACCGAGTTGAAGCGGCTGGTTCCGCTGGCTCCCGAATACGAAGACATGCTGCTCAAGAAGCTGGCTCAGGTGATCTACGCGACATTTTTCGGGATCTTTGCGACGTCCGCCTGCCAGGGTATCGCCGCAGGGCTGATTTTCTTTGCGCTCGGGATCGGAAACCCGGTGTTGTGGGGTACCGCGACGGCAATCTTCTCCCTGGTGCCGATGGTGGGGACGGCGATCGTCTGGGTTCCGATGTCCGTCTACCTTCTGGTGACTGGGTCACCAATCAAGGCCCTGATCCTGCTTGTCCTCGGCGCGGTCGTGATCGGACTGGTCGATAACTTCGTCCGTCCGCTCATCATTGAAGGGAAATCAGAGGGACTGCATGTCCTACTGGTCTTCTTTGCCCTCGCGGGTGGTTTGGCCCTGTTCGGCCCGCCGGGTCTAATCCTCGGACCCCTGGTTGCCGCCCTGCTGATTACTTTCCTCGAGATTTATAAGATCGAGTTCCGGGAGGAACTGATTTAGTTCCGGGGTCTCGTTTCAAAAAATCCCACGAGGCAAAGAAATGACCCAGCGGTCCGTGGCCGTGACCCAGATTATAGGAATGGCGAATCGCCTGGCTGACGAAGCCCTTTGCCTGCTCGATCGCCTCGGTAAGCAAGAGCCCCTTGGCGAGAAACGCGGCCACCGCTGAAGCGAACGTGCATCCGCTGCCGTGAGTATTCTCCGTCGGGAACCTCGGTCCAACGTATTCGCGGTACTGCTGTCCGTCGTAGTAGAGATCCACGGAGCTTCGCGACTCGTCGAAATGCCCGCCCTTGATGACCACGGCGTTGGGCCCCAGGGCGTGAATTCGGGCAGCTGCCTCCCGCACCTCTTTGGTGCTTCGGATCGGCATCACGGCCAGTACTTCCGCTTCGCTGAGGTTCGGGGTCACGACGGTCGCCAAGGGAAAAAGCAGTTCCTTGAGAACCTCGATCGCGTCATCCTTGATCAACCGGTCGCCCCCGGTGGTCACCATCACCGGGTCGACTACCAGGCGGGACACTCCATAGTGGCGGAGTTTTTGAGCGACCAGCTCGATAATCGGGGCGGATGACAGCATCCCGGTCTTGACGGCGTCGGTACCGATATCCTCCATCACCGCCTGTATCTGTAGCTCTATGTTGTCGAGCGGAACGTCCGCTGAGGCATAAACCCGGCGTGTGTCCTGGGCGGTCACCGAGACAATGACGCTCATCCCGTGGACCCCGAGTGCACCGAAAGTCTTCAGGTCCGCCTGGATGCCCGCACATCCGCCACTGTCCGATCCAGCTATGGTGAGAGCAAGGGGCACATTCATAGGCCAATTATAGGGCGTGTCAATTTCGGGGACATCAACTTAATTCCTGTCCCGTTCGACCTCGCACTATATCGGCAATGGAATCACAGCCTTCGGCGATTTCCGTGACCGCCATCCGGACATCGACGTGGTGCTGGTCGAGAACATCACCTCTCGTCTGGAAGAGGCGCTGCTCGACGGGAACATCGACATCGCCTTGCTCAGCCTGCCCGTCCACAACCGGGAGCTGATCATCAGTGCGCTTTTCCGCGAGCGCCTCATGCTGGCCCTCCCACCGAATCACGGCGGCGCCCATTTGTTCCTCCCGCCCAGAAGGCGTTCATCCGCTGGCTGCGGGAAATGGGGAACAACGTCGCGCTCTCCGGCTAGACAAGCGCTTCGAACCTGCAGCTCGAGGCCCCCCGTTTGATTGATTTCGACACCAGGATCGAAGTGCGGTGACTGATGGATTCGATGCCATAACCATCCTGGCCGCCTACGGAAGACTCATCGCAGGACGACCGGGGTCTCGCAGGAGACTGTCTGCCCGGCCGCCGGATCCCGAGTCTCGAGCACCAAGCGGTAGGGCCCAGGCTTCATTCGACTGACGGAGACCGTGAAACCGAGCAGCACGGTCCCAGTGCCCACCGTCTGTGAAGTCTCGAGATGTTGCACCGGAGCGAGCAGAAAGGTTTCTCCGGATTCGTTAAGCAGCCGCGCCTCCGACCGCAGC
>CAYQYP010000374.1:0-1869 GCA_964421755.1 uncultured Acidobacteriota bacterium | reverse complement strand
TCATGACCAGGCTCCAAAATGTCGTTCCGGAATATCTCTTCTTCAACGGAACCTCCGCTTTTTACCAGTTCGGGACGGCAGCCGTCTCCGCCTCGAGCGGCCGCGTCGTGATGTCCACGCCGCTGGGCCACGTCAACGACCCGGACTCGAAACTTCACGCCTTCAAGCATCACACCGGCAAACAACCTGTCGACGCGGTGACCGGGCGGTTGCTCCCCTTAAAGATGGGTGTCTATTTCCAGACCGGTGATTTGACGAGCGCCGTGCGCCAAGGCGTACAGGATGTTGGTTGGGACGACAACGGCTTCGACTTCGCGGCGACCGAGCGGTACCTCGGCATCTTCCACGAAGTCGCTCCCAAGAGCCAAGCCGTGACGTGCGACAGCTGCCACGGAAGCGGAAACCGGATTGACTTCGCCGGCCTCGGATACACACCGCTTCAGACACGAAACGGGAAGGCGCTTTGCGTGAGCTGCCACGGCGACAAATCCGACGAATGGAGCGCGGCCGAATACTTCACGAAGGTGCATCAAAAGCACGTCGACGACAAGAGACTCGACTGCTCGAACTGCCATTCCTTTACCCGGCAGTGAGTCAGAAAACGCCGCAGTGAACTGCGGGAGCAACCACGCAGCCGCCCTCGAAGCAAAGGACTACTCGGCTCGTCCGAGTCGATCAGGGTTTGGTAGCGGGCCGCCGACGGGCCGCTTTCACGAACGGTTCCAACTCGGCAAACCGCTGTCGAGCGTACGGAGTCAGTTCGTGATTGGGATAGAAAACAACAAAATCCTTGAACTGGATGCCGGCCTGCGGAAGTGATTCTCCGCCCTCCAGCCGATAGCATTCAGCAATTCCCAGGAAGGCATAGGGTATTAGTGGGCTGCGTGCGGTCTGATTGATGAGTTGCTGAAAGCAAGCTCGTGCCTGCACGTAGTTGCCTGCCTCGATGAGTCCCAGCCCCTCCTGGAATATTGTATTTGGCGGCCAGGGACTGGAGGAGTCGCGCTTTTTTGCGGTCCGATTAATCCACTCGGGTACTGCAGGGTCGGACGGCAGTCTGCGAAGCTCCGCCGCTGCCCGATCCTCGCGCACTGGTCTGCCGGAAGTCGTTTTCGGACCGACTCCCGCGTTGGTTTTCGCGGCGACTGGTTCCGAGTCCTGCGGACCCGGCCGATCGTAAAGACAGACGAAAACGAGGAAGAGCGCGACCGAGAGCAACAGCAGGAGAATCGTGCGACGCCGATTAGCCATGGAGAATCCTCCCCGCAACGCGATTCTATCAGAGATTTCGGGACTCAGGGGCGTGTGCTAGATGACGTGTTTCTCCTCCTGGGTGGAGACGATGTCGCCGCTCAAGACATTGCCCCCCGACCTCCGCATCGCCCTCCTGTCGGGCAGCTCCGCCTTCCCATCGAGAAGGGGCAGCCACATAATCTCCTTCGCCCGGATGGAAATCCGCCGTGAGCGAGTGTTACGCTTGCTGGCAGCCGGTTTATGCGTCAAAAGTGACGCCTTGCATCGCGTCATTTTTGGGGTAGGGGCACCGAAAATTGAAGTTTCTGCATTCTCAGGCCCATTTTGGCCCCCCCTACCGTCTCGGTTCATACTGCCGCCTGCGGTTCGTCAGGTCCGACCCCCATCTCCCAAACTCCGTCCCCTGTACCCCCTCCAAGCGAGGGTGTTGCATAAGGTCGCAGAAGTGCGTTCGGCCCACGGATATTGACGGACTTGTTGTGGGCAGATGTCGTGCGGAGGGCGAGATCGAATGGAGCCGCGCACGAAAGCGAACCGCAGTGAGCGAGAGTAAGCGGACCACCAATCATTCGCTAAGTCGATACATTTAAACACGAAGCAGTGGAGCGAGTCAGG
>CAYQYP010000373.1:0-19883 GCA_964421755.1 uncultured Acidobacteriota bacterium | reverse complement strand
TCGCTCCTCCGTGCAGGCATCTTGCGCCCTTTCAGGGCTCTGCTCTAAGACCCGTCTGAGACCCGGGGCTACGCAAAAAACGCTCGCCCCGGGCTATTATGTCTCGGCCTTTCAGGCCGAAGAATGTAAAAACTCGAGGGTCCGACTTCCAAGTCGGACATTGCTTTTGTTCGGCGAGGGCTGCAATCCGGGACGATAAGGCAGTGTCCGACTTGGAAGTCGGACCAACACCGCCGTGGGTGCGCGGCTCTGAAAAACAGGACGGCGGTCCGCGCGGCGTAAGCTACTCGACCACCTTGACTACCAGCAGGGTGAGGTCGTCGTGGCGCGGAGCCGACCCAACGAACTGATCGACTTCCTCGAGCACCGCTTCGCAGATTTCCCGCGACGACAGGCATGCGGACTTCTGAACCGCCTCGACCAGCCGTGTTTCCCCGAACTCTTCCATGGCGGTGTTGAACGCCTCGGTCGCCCCGTCCGTGTACACGACGAGGAGGTCGCCGGGATCGAGGCTGATGGTCTCCTGCTCGTAGACGGCATCGGGAAACAGCCCGACCACTGTTCCGCCGGTGTACAGCCGCCGAATCGCCCCGTCCACCCCATTCCCCTGCGCCGCTCCACGCAGTATCACCGGCAGGTTGTGCCCGGCGTTGACATAGGTGAATCGGCGGTCCGGCTGATCGTAAATGCCGCAGAAGAAGGTGGCGTACTTACTTCCGTCGGTCGAGGAGCACATAAGTCGATTGATATCGGTCAGGAGCAGGGCGGGATTCTGCCCCCGCAATGGCGCCTGGCTCCGCATCAGGGCTTGAAGGCTGGCCATCAGAAGCGATGCCGACAGTCCTTTCCCCGAAATGTCTCCCACCGCAAGGCACAGCTGAGTATCCGAGAGCTGGAGGAAATCATAGTAATCGCCGCCCACCTCCCGGGCCGGTTTGCATATCGCGCAATAATCAAGCGTCGAGAAGACCGGCATGGCTTGCGGGAACAACTGAGACTGTACTTGCTTGGCGATTTCTATGTCGCGTCGCAGGATTTCCTGTTCGGCGACCTGACCGACCAGGTGCGAGTAATCGAGCGCAATTGCCGTCTGCTCGCCAATTGCCAGCAGCAGTGCTTTGTCCTCGCGCGAGTACGGTTCCTCTGACAGCTTTTCGCCAAGGCTCATGAAACCGAGCAACTGGTCGTGAGTAGCAATCGGTACCAGCAACCGTGCTCCCAGCCGTTCAACGAGCCGGCGCTCCTGGTGAAGCGCCGATTCCTTCGGTGAGGCGAGTGCCAGGGGGGCGCTCCACGCTTTCAGGTCGGCCAAGTACACATCAAGAGACTCCGGTTCCTGCCCAACGGATTTTCTAAGCTCGCGACCAATGAACGAATCGGCCGCCAGCCTGACCTCGCGGGCAACCGGAAGCGCAGTGGCCACTTCATCGGCAAGCGGTGAGTCATCGGACGAGGCAACCTGATAGAGCTCGAAATGATCGCTTTCGCGTGGGTTGAAGCGAGCCAGCCGCTGAAGGGGGGAGTGGCTCTTAGTAAGAGCGGCAAGCCGATGGCCCCCACGAACGAAAATAGCGATGCTCCGCGGATGAAGTGCGGTCGTCACCGTCTGCGAAACCGTGGTTAACAGTTGTTCCGGGTGCGTGACCAGGCGTCGGATAGTGCGGGTCAGTTCGGCCAGTATGCTCTGTGTGTCATATGGGTCGCGGAAGAAGCGGCGATCGATGACAGGCATGACCCGCCGGTTCAACCCTCGGAGCAGCAGCAGGGCGATCACCGTCGTTACGGCGTCGATGAGCGCCACCTTCATGGGACCGGCGTCGGGCAGCAACCGATAGAGAACGGGCCCGGCGCCGAAATAAAAGAGCGCGAAAATCAGGACCCCCTCGACCGCCAGAAAAGCCCGCGACACCAGCGCGTACTGGAGGCCGCGGCGGACGATCAATCGAATGCCGAGGACCCGGTGGCGCACTACAACGTAGAAAAAAGAAACCGGGAAAAGTCCGAGGGTCGCGCCGACCAGCCCGAACAGCCACCACGGCGGAAAAGAAGGTGAGGCAATCGACAAGTAAGCGATGAAAAAGGCGAGCGGAAGCAACCCGGCCAGCGTCCCGATGAGGAGGATCACCATTCGCCGTCGTTCGTCTTTGCTTTCGGCGCCCGCCGTGTTGAGAATCAGCGACGCAAGCCCGACCGCAAACATCGAAATCAGAAGCAGGCTCGAAACAACGTCCGACGCCGGTATCAATTGGCTGATCCGCTCAAAGTAGGTGAAATCGTACGCCCGGGCGAAACTCATCGTCAGCGCGGCTGTCCAGAAGAGGATAGTCGCAACCAGTGCCGCACTCTTCAGCCAAGGTGCTTTTCGGTCAATCCAGGAAGGCGAGGGAAATTGCAGAAAGAATCTGAGAAACAGATAGGTCACAAAAGAGTTCAGGCTCGTGTGGTAAAGAAGCGCGAATTCCCGCAGGCCCGGGCGAAAACCAATCAGGTTCGTTTCGAAGATGGTTGAAAAACTGAGAAACAGGAGACTGGCCGCAAAGGCGTTCGCATTGTCCAACCGCATGAACCCGATGAAAAACGACGTCAGAATTGCAGCAAAGGGCAGCAGGACGTAGAACATCAAGACGAGGATTCGAACCCGGATATCGTTTCGAACCGCCTCGGTCCGCGGCGGCACCCGCAGCTCCACGAATCGGCCGTCCCCCGATGGAGAGGGACGAAACACGAGCATCAGCCAATGCTCGGCCGGGCGGATGTTCCGGATGGCTTCGCCGTAGTCGAAGTAACCTTTGATGGACCAGACCTGGCCCCGGGCATTCTCAATAGCGACCAGGCGATCCCCGACCTGAAGACCCGCAGTCGCGACCGGGCTCGGGTGGCCTGAGATTTCCTGGCGCGCGACCACGGTGACGGTCATTGCGCCATTCTGGATCATCGAGCCAAAGCCGGGAGCCTGAGATGCCGACTGGCTCACGAAAACATGCTCCAGGTCCTGACCCCGGTAAAGGAGAGTCGCCGCGGCGAGCAGGACGAGAGCCGCGAAGCGCAGCCGGACAGTCCAGTTCACTTCGAGCGCGTTTCTTTCCTCCATGGCACCCTCCCTATTCTAGCCGGAAGTATCATGATTTGCAGGAGAAGGCGGTGTTCGGAGTGTTCGGAGAGTGCCTTTGCCCGCCGCCAGTGTTTGCAGTCCGGTCGCGATCCGCGCACTCCGCAAAAAACGCTGCGTTTGCGGTTCTGTGCCCCTCGGCAACTGACGCCGGTCGATGGATTATCGAGCCGCACAGAACCGCAAACGGAGCGCTTTGCGCGGAGTGCGCGGATCGCGACCGGAAGCAACGCCGTCCACCTGTCTGCTCGCTGAAAACCGCCGTGTGGTGCGGTTCCCAGCCTCCTGCTAATATCTGTGTATGAAAATTGGGGTTTTCGATTCGGGATTCGGCGGGCTCACGATCTACGATGCCATCCAGAAACTGCTCCCGGATTACGATTACCTCTACCTCGGCGATAACGCCCGCACGCCTTACGGGACCCGGTCTTTTGAAACCATTCTGCGGTTCACGACCGAGTGCGTGGAGTTTCTCTTCACGGAGGACTGCCACCTGGTCGTGATCGCCTGCAATACGGCGTCCGCTAAGGCTTTGCGCAATATCCAGCAGAAATTTCTCCCTGCCCGCTACCCCGACCGACGCGTTCTCGGGGTCATCCGCCCTTCAGCCGAGGAAATGAGCCGCATGACCAAGACCGGCACCGTCGCGGTCTGGGCTACCGAGGGAACGGTCTTGTCGAACAGTTTCGGACTGGAACTGGAGAAACTGGCTCCGGGTCTTCGTCTGGTCCAGCAGCCGTGTCCACTGCTTGTCCCGCTCGTGGAGTCGGGGGAACTGGATGGCCCGGCGGTGGAGTACTTCGTGCGGAAATATTGGAGCGCTACCCAGATGGCCGGTCAAGTCGACGGCATCGATACCCTGCTCCTGGCCTGCACGCACTATCCCCTGCTCTACCGGACCATCCGGGCAATCGTCCCGCCGGATGTCCGGATCCTGCTCCAATCCGATTTCGTAGCTCCCAGCCTGGCCGGCTATCTGCAGCGTCATCCGGAGCATGCCTCGCGACTCTCACGGCACGGCTCCCGCCGCTTCCTGACCACCGATCGGACACAAAACTTCGATCGCCTGGCGACCGTCTTTCTCGGCTACCACGTCACCTCGGAACAAGTGGACATGTGAAAAGAGTCAGGCGAGACATCTATACTCCATCCGGCTTTATGAGCATTGCCACCGAAGTAACCCGGCGTGCAGAAACCGGCCCGCACCTGAGAGCCCTCCAGTACTTAGAATCTTCGTTGCCGCTTCCACCAGCCACCCGGAAAACTGCGCTCGGAAAACACGTGACCGAACGAACTTCAAGGGAAGACAGCTTATGGAAATTTCGCCCTCCCTTTTCGCGCAAAATGGCAACCGTCGTGTCTACGTCCTGGACACAAATGTCCTGCTTCACGATCCGGCCTCGATGTTTCGGTTCGAGGAGCATATCGTCGTCATTCCAATGCTCGCGCTGGAAGAAATCGATGCCAAGAAACACGACCCGGTCCTCGGATTTAACGCCCGTGAGATAAGCCAGAAACTCGAAATCCTCCTCCGCAGGGGGTACGGTGAGGAAGGCCTTCAGATTCCCAATGGTAAAGACGGAACGCTGTTTTTCCTGACTTCTCAGCTTGCCGGTCCTTTCCCGCGTGACATTGAGCTGAACCACAAAGACAACATGATGCTCTGGCAGGTCATGAACCTCCAGCGGCGGTTCCCCACCAAGGAATTCATCTTCGTCACCAAGGATCGCAACCTGCGCATCAAATCCCGGATCGTCGGCGTCAAGACCGAAGACTACCGCCATGACAAGATCAGCGAAGAATTCCTGAACAGTCTGTTCTCCCCGCTTCGGGAGGTGGTCCTGTCGGAGGAGGAGGTCAATGAAATCTTCCGCGACAAGAGCCCGGAGACATGGGGCTTGACCTACCAGCGGAAATGGCGGTTGCTCGAGAACGAAGGGATTGTCCTGCTGGATTCAAAGAGCAAGTTCTTCGGCCTCGGGATCAGGAAGGATAACCAGGTAAAATACTTGGACTACAAGGGCATCAAGGTTCTCGGCTCCCCGCCCAAGATCCTCGACGAGGCGCGATACGAGTATAACCACGAGCAGGCGATCTGCATGCACCAGGCCTTGGACGACTCGATAAAGGTCCAGGTCATCATCGGCAAGGCCGGTACAGGCAAGACATACATCGCCATGGCCGCCGCTCTTCAAAAAGTCCTCAAAGAGGCGCGCTATGACTCGATCAAGCTCGTTAAACCGGTGATCACCAAGAGCCGACTGGGCGAAGACATTGGTTTTCTCCCCGGCTCGGTCAAGCGAAAACTGATCCCTAAAATGCGGCCTTTCATCGAGAAGCTCAGGCTATTCACCGCGGATGATCGTCCGGAGCCCGACGCCGGCTATCACAAACTGATCGAATCGGGCATCATCGAGTTCGTCAACCTTGCAGATGTCCGGGGCGCCGACCTCTCCGGATCAATCGTCATATTCGACGAAGCCCAGAACGCGAACCCGTTCCAGATGAGGACACTGGGGACCCGGCTCGGCGATGACACCAAGCTGATTGTGCTCGGAGACCCGACTCAGATCGACAACATCTACCTGGACAAGTACTCGAACGCGCTCATCAACCTGTACCTCAGTTCATTCCACCACCCCGAACCATTCATAGGCCGGATCTACCTGCACCAGATGGTCCGCTCCCACACGAGCAAGTGGTTCGAAGAGGTCATCGAGTCCGGCGAGGAACGTCAGAAAACCCCAAACGGCTCCCGCCAGAAGAATGGAGAAAGAGCCGGGGCGGTCGCCGGTTAGACATCCGAGGACCGCGTTTGCCCTGGCGAGGAGGAAACGACCTCAAGGACATCAAGGACCGCAGGGACACCAGGGAGAGAACCATCAGTTGTTGCGTTCGTTGTTGTTGGCATTGTCCTAGAGGTCCTTGGGGTCGCGGGGCGGCGCCAGTTTGGCCAGCGAGCCCTCGACTAATTGCCAGGCCCGGCGGACGTGCGCTTCATCGGTTCGGATGTTCCCGATTGCCATCCGCAGCGTCAATTGGCCGCGTAACCGGGTGTGTGAGAGGAAGATTTCACCGCTTCGGTTTACTTCCTCCAACAGCCGCTGGTTCAGACCATCGAGATCGGGCGTCTGGCGACCCGATGGCACAGCGCGGAAACAGACCGTGCTGAATGGAGTGGGCGCCATCCTCTCGAAATCCGGGTGCTGATCAATGGAGTCCGCGACGATCCGGGCCAGCCGGATATGCTCGCGCACCCTGGCCGCCATACCTTCACTGCCGAATGTCCGGATGACGAACCAGAGCTTCAAAGCCCGAAACCGCCGTCCCAGCTGAAAGCCGTAGTCCATGTAGTTTTTGACCACGTCGTCCTGACCTGTCTTCAGGTACTCGGGGACGAGGCTGAATGCCTGCTTCAGGGTCGCCGGCCGGCGGCAGTAGAAGGCACTGAGGTCCACGGGAGTGAACAACCATTTGTGCGGGTTGACAACGATCGAATCGGCAAGGTCGCAACCATCCAAGACCCAGCGCATTTCGGGAAGCAACGACGCCGCGCCTCCGTAAGACGCGTCAACGTGGAGCCACAGTCCGTACTGATTGCAGATGCGTGCGATCGCGGGCACTGGATCGATACTGGTAGTGGAGGTTGTCCCGACCGTCGCGACGACGCAAAACGGCCGGAAACCGGCGGCAAGATCCTCGACTATCGCGCGTTCGAGGACGGCCGTATCCATACGAAAATCACTGTCGACCGCTATCTTCCGAACGTTCTGGTGACCGATTCCCGCGGTGATGGCCCCTTTTTCGACCGATGAGTGCGCTTGTTCGGAGGTATAGAGGCGCAGCATCTGGGTATCTGACCGGCCTGCCAGACCTTGTTCGCGAACGTCCAAGCCGGGAATCGCCTCTCTGGCCGCCACGATCGCGTGGAGAGTCGAGGTCGAGGCCGTATCGTAAATGATTCCTTGAAAGTCCTTTGCAAGGCCCAGCATCTGGCGCAGCCAATCGAGTACGACTTCTTCCAGCTCCGTCGCTGCCGGAGAGGTTTTCCAGAGCATCGCGTTGACGTTGAACGCCGAACAAAGGAGCTCGCCAAGAATACCGGGCGCGGAACCGGTGATTCCGAAATAGGCCATGAAGCCGGGGTGATTCCAGTGTGTCAGCCCGGGCAGGATGATCGTCTGAACATCGCGCCAGACAGCTTCGAACGACTCGGGCTGCTCAGGAGGAGAAGCCGGAAGACGACCCCGCACCCAACCAGGCTCGGCTTTGGAAAGAACCGGGTACTTTTCGGGGCTCTTTAGGTATTCGGCGATCCAGTCGACGATCTCGTGACCCCACTCCCGAAACGTCTCGGGGTCGAGGTCACCAAGGAGACGCTGAACATCCTGACGCTTGGTGCTCATGTTGTGTGGAAGCTAGATTCCGAAGAGTTTGATCGCCAGCCCGCTGGCCGCGATCATCAGGCCGGCCACGATGTGGACGTGACGCTCGAAAAGGCGGAGGAACGAAGGCCGAAGCCCGAAGTACCCGATCGTCACAACGACGGCCATGGTGAAGATGGTCGTCAAACTGAAGACCGAGGCCACGAGCGCGACCGCTCCCCAGTTGTACTCCAGCGCGGGCACCATCAGGAGGGGGATCAACGGCTCGCAGGGGCCAAAGACGAACACCACGAAAAGCGTCCAGACGGTGAGGCTTCGGCGCCCGAGTTTGTGCGGGTGCAAATGCTCGTTGGTATGACCGTGTTCGTGCGCGTGAGCTTGGCTGTCTTCGTGAAAATGAGAATGAGCATGGGGACGACTTCGCAGGTAGCGGTAGAAAGCCCAGCTCGCATAGGCAATTCCAAAGCCGATCAAGAGCCAGGCGGAAAGCTCTCCGCGGCCGCCCTCGATCCACTCGAGGCGTTCAACCGCAACACCCAGCGCTATTCCCACAAAGCCGAGCAGCACCGAGGAAAGAACGTGCCCGACCCCGCATAGCGTTGTGATCAAGAGGACCTTTCGGTAGGTCCACCTCTGCGCTTTGCCGATGACGATAAACGGAAGCGAATGATCGACACCAATCAGCGTGTGCACAAAACCGATACTCGCTGCCGTTCCGAGCAGAAGCCATAAACCGCTTTGCATGACGAGCCATTCTAACCATTTCGGGTGGTAAGGAACAAGCGTGCGGAGGGCGAGATCGAATGGAGCCGCTTCGGGACTTTTTAGACACCCTCGACACGTCCCTCGCTCCGAAACGGCCACGCGCTCCTCGTGTAGGGGAATCCCACAGACGTGCCGGAATTGCCCACACCAAGCCTCCGGACGGCGTTGTCTTACTTGCCCCTTGTAAAAATGGTTATGTGTTGATTGCGCGTCACTTATAGCCATCGCCTTGCGCCCTTTTCCTTCGAACGGTCCGACATTTGCTTACAAGCTCTAGCGCAGGCGGCTGTCAGACATACACGTTCGCCGCCGTGCGGGACCGGCCGGAGCCGGTCCGTCGACGAAACGAGAGGAGATAGCTGTGTTAGACATGAGCGATCCGCAAACCTACTGGCTCAACCTGACGAACATTGTCCTTGGCCTGGTAACGCTGGTCTGTTGTGTAGTAATCGGTCGGGCGGTTTTCAAAGAATTGTTCGCGACTGAGCGCAAACGCGCTCACGTCGAAGCTGATGATCACGCTTTCGCTCTGGATGGGCTCGGTCTCACGATGGCCGACGGTGGTGAGAAGGTCGAGGAGCCGAAAGACAAGTAACTCGTTCAGCCGGCCGCTTTCGTCTGGCAGAACAGGAAACGTAAAAATGCCTTGTCCTTTTCTAAAGGGCGGACACGCTCGTTCCTGCAGCGTGGCTCCGTACCGCAAGATGCTGCTCAGCTCGCTGATTTCCGAGGGCCTGGAAAGATGCTCGAACCCGAGCTATCACCAGTGCTCCTGGTTCCAGGCGCAGCCCAGTCTCTGTTCCGACGTCTGTCCTCCGACGCCATCCTGTCCGTTTCTTCACGACTCACTCGTCCAGTACTGCTCGGCTGACTCTACGCCAAAGTTGATTCCCTACGCCGAGCCATCGCTGTCTCGCTGTGCGACGGATTCTCACCGCTATTGCGAGCTGTTTCTGGCGCTGGTCGAGCCGGACGTGGTGAGCGAACACGCGGTGACGGAGAGCGCTTCGGGGGCTGAGCAGGTGGAACCCCGAGAAGTCTGGATCGATGGGATCCGGGTTCCCGGCTGGCTTTTTTACTCATCCAACCACATGTGGCTGGATCTGAGCAGCGAAGGATATTGCCACGTGGGGATCGACGGTTTTCTAGCCGCCGTGCTGGAGTCCATCGAGGGCCTCACCTTTGTCGGCAATGGCGGAATTCGGCGGCCTTCCGTCGTTATCGCAGCGGACGGAAAGGAACTGCAGCTTATTTTTCCGAACCCGTTCCAAATCACGTACGCGAATCACTACCTGCGTTCTCATCCGGATCGGATCAGGTCGGACCCATACAGTTTCGGCTGGTTGTTCGAGGGCATGGAGGTCCGGGGCGGGGAGATCGCGGTAACCGAAGGTTTGATGCGGGGCAAGGAGGCCTTCGCCTGGATGCGTCAGGAGTGTGATCGACTGACCCAGTTCATCCATCGGCGCCTGCCCTCCTCGGAGTTGGATGGGGTTCAACTGGCCACCGACGGGGGAACATGGGCCAGGGGTTTGCTCCAGCACATCAGCCGTGAGGACGCGCTCACCTTGTTTAACGAGTTTTTCTCCCCCTTCATTAACGGAGGAGGTCGCCTTGGAGTTGCGCGGTAAGATCGGGTTTTTAGGTGGCCTCGTTCTGAGCCTCTTCGTCGGTTGGTGGGTTTTTCCCCTGGCACTCTATGAGAGAGTCGAGCAACCACTCGATTTCAGTCACAAAGTGCACACCGGCGAACAGGCCGGAATGAGCTGCGAGGACTGCCATTCATTCAGGGAGGATGGGTCCTTCGCCGGGATACCAAAGGTTGAAAACTGCACGGGTTGTCATTCCGAACCCCAGGGAAAAACAGTCGCAGAGAAGGTCCTGTACCAGGAATATGTCTCGAAGAACCGCGAGATTCCCTGGTTGGTTTACGCCCAACAACCGGAAAACGTCTACTTCTCCCACGTCCAGCACGTGAAACGGGCCGAAATTGCCTGTGAAAGGTGCCACGGTGCGCACGGAAAAACGGACACGCTTCGTCCGTTCGAGCGCAACCGCATCAGCGGGTACAGCCGCGACATCTGGGGCCGCTCCATCTCTCGGATTTCCCGGGCGAGTTGGGAGGGCGCGAAAATGGACGACTGTATCGATTGCCACGCGGAACGGGGAGTCGAGGATAACTGCTTACTGTGTCACAAATAACAGACCTTGTTTTCTTATGGCCATTATATCTCGTCGCGATCTTTTCAGATTTGCCGGGGGCGCGGCTGTGGGAACTATGCTGTCCCCCCTGCCGTGGAAACTCCTGGATGATGTCTCCATCTGGACCCAGAACTGGTCTTGGATTCCGAAACCGCCCAAGGGCGCGGTGTCTTTCAAGTACACCAACTGTACCTTATGCGGCTCCGGATGCGCCGCCCAGGTTCGCTGCATAGAAGCGGAGCCCGTCTCTCTAGCCGGTATCCGGTCAGACATCGGCCTCGGGTTTCTCTGTCCCCTGGGGCTGGTCGCCCATCACCTGCGTTACCACCCGGACCGGGTGACGCAGCCACTCGTGCGCGCGAAGGGCGACGAATTGAAGCCGTCCAGTCTTGACGACGCGACCCGGGTTGTATCGGGGAAGCTACAGCGACTGGCCCAGCAGACGCAGCCAAGCGACAGCTATCTGGCAATCCTCGGGAACCGACCGGGTACAGCCGGCTCCGATGCGCTCCTGGCGCTACTCGCCCGCTTCCCGCACGCCGCCTATGTCGGTTGCCCGAACGACGGCGATGGAGTGAGCGTGCTGGGCAGCATGGTCGAAGGCGACCAAGACTGGGCGCTTGATATTGCGAACAGCAAGATGGTTCTCAGTTTCGGTGCACCGCTGCTGGAAGGCTGGGGAACATCCGGCCGGATGCTCGCTCAGTTCGCAAGCTCTGACCGAAAAACCAGGCTGATTCATGTCGAGCCGAACTGCTCCCTCACGGCAAGAGCCGCCGACGTTTGGCTGTCAATTCAACCGGGCAGCGAAGCGGCACTGGCCCTCGGGCTGGCAAACGTCCTGATCGAGGCAAAGCTGGTCGACCCATCGGCCACTTGCCCGGACCTCGAGGTCGATTCACCTTACAGAAAGCTCGTCGCGGAATTTTCCGCGGAACGGGTGGCCGGATTAACCGGACTCAAGCCGGAGGTCATCACCCAGACAGCCAGAGCGATCGCGCAGGAAGGACCGGCGCTTGTCATATCACGCGGATACGTCAGCGGGCCGGTCTCCCGCGCCGAGGAATTGGCCATCCAGGGTTTGAACTTCCTGCTTGGTAACCTGGACAGGCCCGGCGGAGCACTCGCCCGGCCCTCCCCGTCTCAGAGCCAGGTGGCGGGACCAACACCTGCCTCCCAACCCGGTCCCGGAGTTGTCAGGGCCCTGGCCGCCATTCCAGACGGATCGGTCGAACTCTTGATCGTGGACGCGAGCTCTGGAAACGATCTCCCACCCTGGGCCGCGGTTCAGCCGAAGCTGTCGCCGGATCAGGCAGTTGTGGTCGTTCTGGCCGGGCTGCCAACTGCTTGGGCACAGCGCGCCGACGTTGTCGTGCCTTCGCCTGTTTTTGGAGAAGCAATCGAGGAGCTTCCCGGGAATGTCGACGACACGGCGAACTCGCTCCGACTGTCTGCGCGTCTGGTTGACCCGCGACCGGGTCTGTTCAACCTTCTGGATTTTGTTAATCACACGGCAGTGGCTGCCGGGCTCGCGACATCACCCGTTTCCTACGAGGACGCGGCGAAACAGAAAGTAGCGGCAATCCACCAGGCTGGCATTGGGAACGTCGTCTCTCCGGCTGACGGTCAGGCAAAAGCGGTCACGGACTATTCGTCTTCGGATGAGCTGTGGACGGCACTCGCCGGGGGAGCTCGCTGGGAGAACGCGGCTCCGGAGGCCATCAAGCCGGCAACTCGTCGGTTCTCGCTTGCGGGCCCGGATTCTGGAGATGTGGAAAGAATGCGCAAGGCTGCTGCCCAACGAGGTGGCCTCGCCGATGTCGCCCCCTCGGAGTATCCCCTCACCGTGGTCAGTGCCGAGGGGCGGGCATACGACAGCAAAGTTTCTCCCTTGCTGGCAAAGATCACCTGGGAGTCCGGTCTTCATGCCGAGCGCACATGCATGATCAATCCGGCGACCGCGGCGAAACAGGGTGTACTCGCCGGGACGACGGTCACGGTACAGACTCCATCCGGAAGCCTGGATGTACCTGTCACACTGTCCGAAGAAATAATGCCCGGAGTGCTTTTACTGGAGGATCCAACCGGCGAAGACCAGTCGGGCTTGATGACTGGAACAGATGCAACGTGTCGGGTGATGCCGGGCCGGCTGGAGGTGGCGTGATGTCAGATATAAAGAAACCCCAAACGAAACCCTCCCGCCTCGGGATGGTCATCGACATAGATAAGTGCAACGGCTGCGGCAGCTGCATGGTCGCCTGCGCCGTCGAAAACAATGTACCGCCCGTTCCGCAGGCCGCCGGCGAGCGAAAAGCGATCACCTGGCTGAAGGTCTACCGCGTCTCGAACGGGCAGGAATTCCCAAACCATCGCACCGCTTTTATTCCGGTCAGCTGCCAGCAGTGCGGCACACATACGCCCTGCGTTTCGGTTTGCCCTCAGCAGGCGGTTGATGTCGACCCGCAGACCGGAGTGGTCGGGCAGATGCCCGAACGGTGCCTGGGATGTCGCTACTGCATGGCCGCATGCCCCTACCACGCCCGGTACTTCAACTGGTGGGACCCGGTTTGGCCCGCCGGAATGGAGAAGGCGCTGAATCCCGCAGTGTCTCCGAGAATGCGCGGTGTCGTGGAGAAATGTAATTTCTGCCACGGCCGATACCACGCGGCACGAGCGAAAGCGGCCGCGGAAGGCCGGACCGAACTGGCACCCGGTGAGTACTTGCCGGCTTGTGCAGAGGCTTGTCCAACCGGCGCAATCAAATTCGGCGACTTGGCGGACCAAGGGAGCGAAGTATCTCAAATGGCGTCCGGCGAGCAAGCATTCAGGCTTCTCGAGTCGCTGGGAACGGAATCGAAAGTGTACTACCTGACTCGCCAGCCTTGGGTCAGGCAATTAGCGGCAACGCCGCTTAAGAACGGGAGAGAGGAAAAGCATGGATAGGGCGTGGATTAGCAGAGGATTGGAACGGGCGCCGTTCTGGAAGTTCCTCCTGTGGCTGACCCCGTGGTTCGGTCTGCTGGCTTTCGGACTTTACGGAGCCGGGCTGTGCCTCATCGAAGGACTGAACCAGACAAACATGGACAACCGGTTCGCCTTCGGGATCTGGATCTTCCTCGATCTCGCGGTTATCGCACTCGGTGCCGGGGCCTTCTTCACCGGCTTCCTTCTTTACATTCTGAAGAGGCACGAGCTGAAGGCGGTCATCAACAGCGCGGTAGTGCTCGGTCTGATCTGCTATTCGGGCGCAGTTGCAGTCCTGGCCGTTGACGTCGGCCAACCGCTCCGCGCCTGGTTCACATTCTGGCACCCGAACGTGCACTCAATGCTGACCGAAGTTACGTTTTGCATAACGTGTTACCTGATCGTGCTGAGCATCGAGTATGTGCCATTGCTGCTGAAAAACCGCAGAGTGAGACGCATACCGGCATTCCTGGTTTTCGAGTTCGAGTTGCATAAGGTCATGCCCGTCCTGGCCGGGATCGGCACGCTGCTCTCCTTCTTCCACCAGGGATCTCTCGGCGGCCTGTACGGCGTACTCCAAGGGCGACCGTTCGCCTTCAGAGAAGGTATTGCCATCTGGCCTTCGACGTTTTTCCTGTTCATATTGTCTGCGATCGCCGCCGGTCCGAGCTTTCTCTTGCTCGTCACCTGGGCGGTCCAGAAGATCACAAGGCACGAGTTGGTCAAGAAGTCCGCTTTCACATTCCTCGGCCGTGTTTCCGGGACCCTGCTTGTTCTCTACGTCATGCTCAAGGCGCTCGATACTCTTTGGTGGATCAACAGCACGACTCCTTCAATGGGCTTCCAGGCGCACGAGTTCTACGCATGGAGACCGTTCGGCACATGGATTCTGTTCTCGGAAATCATCGTCTTTGGACTGCTTCCAGCGCTGGTGTTGTTGAGCCGCCGACTGCGAGAGAAGCCGGCTTGGCTGATCCCAGCAGCGGTTCTGGTCTGCTGCGGAGTGGCCTTGAACCGATTCGTCATGACGATTCAGACGCTCGCCCTTCCGACTCTTCCCTTCGACCAGTTCATGACGTACTGGCCCAGTTGGCAGGAAGTTGCGACGTTTCTGGCCGTGGTCGCGTACGGGGTGATTCTTTATTCGGTTTCGTACAGATACTTGAACCTGTTCCCTCATGAAAAGGAAGCTGCAGCCGAAAAATTCACATCGGTGAGATTGGCTGCTTAGTGCCTCGTTTCAGAAATGCGGTGACGTTTGCCGATGCCCTGGCGAGGCGAGGTCGAGAAGAGAGGAGGAGTCGATGCCGGAGCATCGGCGACGACGAACGACAAAGAGATCGCCCGCCAGGGCCTCGGCCCTCCGGGTGGCGGCGGGACGGCCTCGCTTGCTTTGTCGCTCCTCCTCGACGATGCTCTGGCATCGCCTTCGTCGTCGCTTCGCGCCATCGAGGCCGTCGCGCTCGCCACAAACGTTACCGTATTTCTGAAACGAGGCACTTAGCGAGGAGGATGAATGTTACCCGGAATTCACGGCTTTCACTGGGAAGCCGGACATCTCATATTCGTCGGACTTTTCCTGATCGTCGCGATTGTCATCGGCGCAACCGGGCTGACGGCGGCCTTGCGATCCGGCCTCAACTTTCGCAAAAAGAAAGCCGCGTCGATCATTTGGAAGCACGACTTCCACGATTTGCCAGAGGCCGAGAAAAAGTGCCGCCACGAGTTGGACGGCCTCTTTCAAGCCAGAATCTGTGACAGGGCATTTGACTGCAGCTCCTGTCCCACGCATGCCAGGCTGCTCGAAAAGGGCGCGGTCGCACCATCCGCACCCGTGGGCCAGGAGACGACGGCGGTCGCCGGCCTGGAGGTCCCGCTTGACCGGTTCTACCATCGTGGCCATTCCTGGGTCCAACCACAACCAGACGGCACGGTTACCGTCGGGCTGGACGTGTTCGCCACGGCGGTTTTCGGACGACCCGACGTGGTTTCATTTCCAAAGGCGGGAGACCATCTGCAGATCAACGGAACCGCCTGGCGAATGACGAAGAACGGTCGGGAGGCCAGAGTGCTGTCGCCTGTCGAGGGAGACGTCGTCGACACTGGCTGCCCGGACGGTGAATGGTACGTGAGGGTGCGACCTCAAAACGAGTTGTGCGCAAACCGACAGCTTCTGGCGGGCGCGGAGGTAGCACCGTGGATGAACCGGGAATTTGAACGCCTCCAGGTAGCGCTATCGGGTGCGACCGGTCCAGCTCTGGCCGACGGGGGAACCGTGACCGAGAACCTGGCCGAAAACTGTTCCAAGGCGGAGTGGGACAACGCCTGTGCCGCCCTGTTCCTGGAACCGTAACGCCCGCAAGCGGGCCCTAACCGGCTGACCGGCTGACCTGCTGACCGGCTGGCACGCTGTTTTATAAGTCCCATTCCATTGGGAGGGTGCCCGCCTCGGAGGTCGGACCATCGAGAAGGCGATGGCTTCTCTGGGGTTCTCGTTATGCTTCTTGGCCCGTGATTTCCTCAGCCGGTCAGCAGGTCAGCCCGTCAACCGGTCAGCCGGTCAGGTTCCGCCTACCGCGCGATCTCGTATTTCTTGATCTTCTCGTAGAGCGTCGACCGGTCGATCCCAAGAACCGCGGCCGCTTCCTTCATATTGCCCTGGGTACGTCGCAGGGCCACTTCTATCGCCTGTTTTTCCAACTCACGGAGCGTCAGCACAGGAGACTCCTGGAGTACCTTCTTCCCTTCCAGTTCGTGGGCGAGGAACTGAAAATCGTCCTCAGACAAGAGGCTGTCCCGGCAGGTAACCAGCGCTCGTTCGATGACATTTTCGAGTTCCCTGACGTTCCCAGGCCAGCTGTGGTTCATGAGGAGTCGCAGGGCGGCCTCGGAGATATGCTCGACTTTTTTGCCGAGCTGAAGCGAGAGCTGTTCAAGGAAGTGGTGGGCGAGCAGGGGCACATCCTCCAGGCGCTCGCGAAGGGGCGGAATTCGGATGCTGATGACATTCAGCCGGTAGTATAGGTCTTCCCTGAAAACCCCCTCCCGGACGGCTTCCTGCAGGTTGACATTGGTAGCAGCGATCACCCGGACGTCGACACGGATTTCCTCAGTGCCACCCACCCGGTAGAAGCTCCTCTCCTGCAGCACCCGGAGCAGATCCAGTTGGAGTTTCGCGGGAATGTCCCCGATTTCGTCAAGGAAAATGGTCCCTCCGCCGGCCAGCTCGAATTTCCCTTTCTTCTGCGCAACGGCGCCGGTAAACGAGCCCTTTTCGTGGCCAAACAACTCGGATTCCAGAAGCGTTTCGGCAAGTGCAGCACAGGAAACGCCGACGAATGGCTTGGTGGCCCGTTCGCCCGTGTAGTGGATCGCGCGGGCGATCAACTCCTTGCCGGTTCCGCTTTCCCCCTGGATTAAAACCGTGCTTTTCAGGCTGGCAATTTCCTTGATCAACCGAAAGATTTCCTGCATCCGCGGATTCTTGCTGATGATGTCCTGCAGACTGTACCGGCGGTTCAGCTTCTTCTTCAGCAGTGCATTTTCCCTCTGCAGGTTCTTGACGCCGATAATGCGATTGACGAGCAGTGAGATCTCTTCCAGGTTACAGGGCTTGACGATATATTCCTGGGCGCCCTCCTTCATGGCGGTGATCGCCGTATCGACCGTGGCGTAGGCCGTGATGATGATGATCGAGGCGTCCGGCTGCAGCCGGTGGATTTCCATCATGGTCTCGATCCCATCGATTCCTCCAGGCATTTTCAGGTCGACGAAGTACATCGCGTATTCTTTTTGTCGAGCCTTGTTGATCGCCTCTCGCCCCGATGCCGCGGTGTCGGCCGAATAGCCGTCTTCGCGCAGCCAGGCTGCCAGGGATTCGCGCATCACTTCCTCATCGTCAACCACCAGGATTTCCCAACGGGTTTTCATATCCTCTCCCCGGTGACGCCTTCAGCTGTCGTCACCGCCTGCTAACCTTGGCCTTGTCTCAAATGGGCGATTGCCTCCGCCAGCATTATCGAACAAGCGTGGCAGAAGTCGGCCGTCTTCCGATCGAGTTGCACAATATTCGTCGAGAGCGCCATCGGGCACTCAGCACTCAGACAGTGGACCAGCCCGAAAGTATGACCCAGCTCGTGAAAACACTCTTTCACGGCGCGAGAGACGGTCAAACGGTGATTGGTCGGCATCTGGTAGAATTCCTGGCGCAACCGGGCCAGGGAGACCATTGCCACGTGGCCTCCGAGTTGAGCCTGTCCGTAGATGAAGCTCAGCATGGGGATAAAAAGATCCTTCTCGGTTAACGCCAGAAGTCGAGAGGAGTCGGGCGGGCGCAAACTCACCAACTCCCTCATGATAGTTACGGAGCTGTATTGTCGTCTCCGTCCATCAAATGCCTGGCCTGGCTCGGGCAAGACAGGACCCCGAATAACCGCAATTGCGAAGACCTCCTGGACCCGTTTGGAAATGACGTCAAGGACCTCTTCATCGACCCGGCCGACGGAAACCAGGCATACACTGCTCACACTGGTTGTCCAATTTCCGGAGCCGCCGGTCCACCGCCCCGCGTCTCTTCTCCAAGCGGCAGGGTCACGCGGAACGTGGTTCCTTTGCCCACCACGCTTTGAAACTCGATGTCTCCCCCATGCGCCCTGATGATCCCGTACACGACGGCCAGTCCGAGCCCGACTCCTTTCCCTTCCTCCTTGGTGGTAAAGAAAGGATCGAAGATTTTGGTTTGCAGCTCCGGCGCAATGCCCTCTCCGTTGTCTTCGACTTCCAGGACGATGCCCTCGTTGGTCGCGAAGGTCCGTAGAATGACCTTACCGGTTCCTTTGTTGTGCGTCGCTTCGGCGGCGTTCATTATCAGGTTCATCACGACTTGCTGCATCTGTGACCCGTCGCACAGGAGCTCTGGCAAATCAGCGGCGAAATGAGTCTCCACTGAGACATTGGCCAGCTTCAGCTTGTGTGAGACCAGCGACACGGTGTTTTCGAGGATCTTGTTCAGATCGCCCATCGACGTGTGGGGTTTCGATCGCCTGGAGAAGGCGAGAAGATCCGAGACGATCCGACCGACCCTTGCCGTTTCGCTGATGACCTGGGCTTGATATTTTCGAAACTCCGCCAGGCGTCCCGGCGGAATTCCGTCGTCTTTCAGGATCCGCTGCATCAGCATCGACAGGTTGAGGACTCCCGAAACCGGATTGTTGATCTCGTGAGCGACACTGGCCGACAGCTGACCCAATGACGCAAGGCGGTCGGCCTGCAGGAGCTTTCGATGCGCGATATGCAGCTGTTGGGTCCTTTCCCTGACCTTGGTCTCCAGGCTTGCCGTAAATTGATTGATTTCATCGAGCGCCTCTTTCAGGCGTTCCCGCATGGTGTTGAACGAGCTGGCCAGCTCCCCGAGCTCTTCGCTGGACGTCACGCGAATCGGCTTATCCAGTTGCATCTGGGCAACGGCTCGGGTCCCTTCGATCAACCTGCGGATCGGCACCGCCACGAACCGTCTGGTGAACAGAACGATGAAGATGCCTATGAGCAGAATATGAATCAGTGTGAACAAGAAAGTCCGCCATTTTGCCAGGCTCAGCTGGTCATCGACCGTTTGCAGGTCGAGATCCACGTCCAGCACCCCCAACACCTTGATCTCGGCCGGATGTGCGTGACAGGCTGCCTGACTGCATGCCGGCTCGTTGTAAATCGGGGTGACCATGGCCAGCTTCCTGTCCCCATCGGGATCAGGGAAAATCCTGGCCCGCGACGTCGGATCAACGGTCAGGATCGGCTTCAAGGACGAGTGGCACAGCGCGCATGCCTCCGATCCTTTGTCGACTGTCTGGTTGTTCTCCTCCGGACGGGTGGAGAACATGATGCGCCCTTCCCGGTTGAAGATCCGGATGCGGCTGATTCCCTGCTTCTCCGCGATCGTCTCCATGACCTCGTAAGCCGAGTTCCGGTCGTCGGCGAGCATCGCATGCCAGGTCGCGCTGGTTATGCCGTTCGACAGCTGGTCGGCACCCAGGATCATGGCGTTGAGCAACTGATCCTCTTGAGTTCTTACGTTGATATAACTGGTAACTGCAGCGACAATTCCGACAATCACGGTCAAAGAGAGAATCAACTGCAGCGCAAGCCGTCTTGGCACTTCGGCCACCTCCTGGTAGCTGGACCTGAAGGTTATCGAAATCGTCAAGTCGAGCGCAAGTGGTACTTCGGGAACCAGCTGACCAGCTGACCAGCTGACGTGCTGACCGGCTGACGTGCCGACGAGCTCGGCTGGGGTGTTCGTGGGTCCGACTTCCAAGTCGGACTCTGGAGTTTTTACATTTTCAGCCGGCTGCGATCGCCTTCGGCCTGAAAGGCCGAGACATAGTAGCCCGGGGCGGAGCGCTTTTTGCGTAGCCCCGGGCTAAGTCAGCAACGAGCTTCAAGCCCTGAAAGGGCGGGAGAGA
>CAYQYP010000372.1:0-4905 GCA_964421755.1 uncultured Acidobacteriota bacterium | reverse complement strand
GCACTTGCCGGGACCTGTGTCGTTAATCCACTGAGTACAGGGACGCTTCATCTCTTTGATCCATTCCGCCTGCGTGATGGTCCGGCCAAATCGGGCCAACACGTGAACATGGTCTTCCATTCCACCGATCTCCACTGGTGGACAATCTAGCCGGTTGGTGATTCCGGCCAAGACGGAGTGGACTTCGGCCCGAAAGGCTGGGTCTGTGAGGTACGGCCAGCGTTCCTTGGTTGAAAACACAGCATGGAGATAGACGGCTGAAAGGGATTGAGGCATGGACGCAAAATGCCACAAAACCGGGCTGATGAAAAGCGAGTTTCGGCGCCGAGTTCGATACGCAACCCTTTCAGGGTTGGGATCTTGCGGCTGTACGCACCCAGGGTAGGCCGCAAAAAACACGGCCAACCCTGGGCTGTGCTGCGTAACCCCTTCGGGGTAAAAGCCCAAGTCCTAAGTTAGCGCTTATGCCCAGGGGGCGAAAACCCGAATTTGTTCGGCCGACCGGGTTAGGGTTTCCCCGCCCACACCCTCAGTCTCACGTGTGGGCCACAGAGCCCCGTCGAGGGGCGAAGGACGCGTCTTCATTGAATGTTGGAATTGTCCGCAGGTTTTCTTCGTGTTTTTTTCGATTCCGCCGGTTATTTATACAGGAGGAATCGAATGCCGAACTCGTATGTCAATCTCATCTATCATCTGATCTTCTCAACAAAGGGGCTGGTCGTCGACCCGGCATCCTCGTTCCGAGATGTGTATTAAGTTCAGCTCGTTGCCGCCACACTGCTCCGAAAAAAACTGTGCACACCGAGGTGAGTTTCAACAGCCTGGCTGTGCCCGGAACAGCTCTGTAACCCGACTCCAGCGGGCATTGTTGTCGAGGGCTCAGAACACGAACTCGAACCCCACGCGCGCGATGCGCGGCGGCTGGAGTTCAAGCGGCAGACGCAGATTGAAGAGGGGTCCGGTCAGGTCATTTTCCTCCGTTTTGTTGCTCGAGTTCAGGAGGTTGAAAACATCGACCAGCATGCGAACCTGGCCGCCCCCCCACCTCAGCGCCTTTCTGACACGAATGTCGGCAGTCAGGTTGAACTCGGTCCGGTAGCCGCCGGGATTTCCGCGCGGAGTCGCGAGCACGAAGAACGGGCCTTGGCTCAGAGTGGTGATGGCGAGCTTCCGGCCAAACGGGACACCGTCATGAAAACGAGTGACCGAAGAAACGGTCCAGCCACCCGGCAACTCGACAAGGCCGACAAACCGAGCCGTGAGAGATCGATCGAAATACTGACGGCCGTAGCTCGAAATGAGACTGTTCGGGTTATCCAGGAGCCGCCCGAGAACACCCTGGTCGTTTTGGTACTCGGTATTACCCGGACTTGTCAACAGGCGTGTCCTGTGAGCAGAGACCTGGAGGGAGGTGAACACCCGACTGCCTGCCCGATGGGACAAGACCATCTCAAGCCCTTTGTAAAAGCCGGTCAAACCAGACGGGTTGGTCAGGAGGAAACGGTCTGTTCCAAGGGTCGACGGGTCCTGGTCGTAGACCATCAGGTTCTGATCGTCTTCGGTTCCCTCCCTGCAATCGCCGCCCGGGTCAAAGACGTTGACGGGAGTGTAGGCAGAAAATGGGACCCCAAGGTTGACTGTCTCCAAACGGTTCTTTTCATCGCGTCGAAAGAAATCGGCGCGCAAGCTGAGGCCCCACGGTAACCTTTGCTCCGCGCCGACCATTATTTCGCGGCTGTACGGACGCGTCAGCTGGGGGTCGATGTTTGAGACATTTCCACCGAAGGCCCGCAGGATCTGGCCGGCTTCGCCAGATTGATACTGTCCATCCCCGTTCGAGTCTTCCCAGCGAGATTCGATTCCGCTGAGACTGTTCGGGTTCTGGAAATTCAGGTCTCGCGCGATCAGGCTGTGGTGAAGGATGCCGAACCCGGCACGGAAGACCGTGCCGCAATTCGCGCGGCTCTTGCAGAAAGGCGCAAAAGCGAGCCCCAGCCGAGGCTCGCCGTTGAGCCAGCTTATCAGCCCCTTTCGCTCTTCAAACGACCGGACGGGTGCGAATGAACCGGCCGCGCTCGACTGAGCGGGCAGCCGACCGGCGGTTGAGTCCAGGCGGTAGCCCCAGCGAAGAGTCAGTGAAGCGGTCGGACGCCAGGAATGTTGAGCGAAAAGCGCGAACTGTCGGATCCCTTGACGCGGGGAAAGCGGAGTATTGTACATGACCACCGACGAGGCAGCCACCGGACCTCGAACAAGCGGACTTGAGTCTAAATCCAACGGGAGAAAACGCAGGCCCACATCGTCGAGCGCGTTCACTTCGGACCGAACGTGGGCGATACTCCCATCGACCCCCGCTACGATCTGGCTGCTGCCCCTCGTGTACCCCATCAACAGAGTCGTGGAATATCTGGTCCTTATTGACTCTTCTCGCAAAGGGGCCAACCCCGATCGGAATCCCGTGAAAAGGTCCAGTCCGCTTTGTCTGCGCTGCTGCCATTGCTGATAACTGCTGTCAAAGTGCGCACGGGCCGCTCCCACGCGCCCATCAAGGAGCAGGTCGTGCCGGGGCGAGAAGCGCCAGGAAGATTGCATCACGTGGAAGTTGTCCGACCGGTCTAAGGTGGAGGAGATCGGGGTTCGAAAGCTGGGATTGGAGTGGCTGTCCGTCAGCTGTTGACCTGTCCAGCGCAGGCCGAACAACTGGGATTCCGAGTCCCGGCGGATGTCGACCAGTCCGCCGGCCTGTTCCCTTCGCTCGGTCTCTGGGAACTCTGGGATCTTAAGCTGCAGATGCCGCCTGGAAAGGGAGCCGAGAGCGTACCACCCACCACCCAGGTCACCGCCGCCCTGGGCATGAAGCTGAAGGTCTTTCCTGATCTGCTGACTGCCCGGCGCATTCCGGGCGTCGAGCAGGGGACTGCGGTTCTGCCAACCGGTCGGATCGCCCTGGTAGAACAGCCTGACGTCTCCACGCATGACCCTCGGAGCCTGATCGTTCGTAATGTGTACGACGCTTCCACCACCCGGCTCACGGACCGCCAGCCGTCCGGTCGACACCTGAACTGCCCCCAGTGAATCGTACTGGGGATAGAAGAGCGGTGTGCCGCCTGTATACGGATCGGTTACATTCAGGCCGTTCAAGTAGAAATGGTTCTGGGTCCACGAGCTTCCGCGAGCACTGAAAAGGGCGAATTTCCCACCGAATATCCCCGCCACATCGATCCGGTTTACAACGGTGGCAGGATCTTGGTTCTCGAGCAATGACCAGAGATCCCTACCGCTTGGGAAAATGTCAAGGTGAGATGCGCCAAACAGAGAACCGTGCGAGCCGGGAAACAGGTCGGTCATCAGGTCTATCGACCAGGGAAATGCGGCCGGCCCCGCTGAAGCGGGAATCGCGGCGCCGGCGTACCGAGCCGCCAGCTGCACCGAACGCGATACGTCTGAAGCAGATCCCGCCAAGCGAGGACTGAACATCACCTGAAGTAAGAAGAACGTCAAAATCAACCGGCCACGGGCCCTTTTTTGCATGGGTTAAGAAAATAGTATTATACGAGTCCCTTTGTACACCAAATTAAAATTCAGGCCAGTCAACTGTTAGTTCTAACAGGGGGGACAACCGCCAATTCAGAGGTTCAAGGTTAAAAGGTAGGCAGGTTTTGACTTAGATTGGGGCTCGCGTCGAGGGCATCGCGCGGAAAGCCGTTTTGAATGGCTCCAAGCATCAACAGAGAGCCGGGGTGGAACGGTGGACTTATTTGAGTCGCGCTATGACCTTCACTTCGTGCTCTGGTTTGGCGGGGCTCTCGAACCACTTTTCCCTTGGCACGATCTTCGGCTCCTCAGGGTCTGCTTCGTAAGCCGGCGTCATGATCTGAACTCCATGTTCATTAAAGACGTCGAGTATGTTCCGGTGGAGCGCAGTGTAGAGTCGCGCTTGCTCTCGGGGCTGGTCGCAATAGACGTTAAGCTCGTAGCTAACACAGAAATCACCGAGGGACTGGTGCAGAACGAAAGGTGGAGGTTCGCGCAGAAGCCCCGGTGTTCGTGCCGCCGCCATCAGCAGCATGGCCTCCACCTGGCGCCACGGTGTCTCGTACCCGATTCCAACGGTAGTGTGCAGAATCAGACCGCCTCGTTTCGCTAATGACGTGTAGTTGATCACGCTGTTGTTCAGGATCACCGAATTCGGAATGATGATCTCCTCGTTCTTCACCGACCGCAGGTGAGTCACCTGGTTGCGGATGCACTCCACGTCCCCTGTGGTGTCGCCGATCCGCACCCGGTCCCCGACCCTGTAGGCCCGCCGGTAGGTCAGCGAGTATCCGGCCAGGACGTTCGCGACCACTCCTGTGGAGCCAAGCGAAAAGAGGACGCCGATGAAGAGTGAGATCCCTTTGAACGCCTCCGAGCTCGAGCCAGGCAGGTAGGGGTATGCAACAATCGCTCCGAATGCAATGACCAGCACGCGGACGATACGGAACGTCGGCGCGGCCCACTCCGCATCGAACCCTTTGAAGGTAAGGCCCCCGCGCTCGATCGCCTCGAAGATCATGCGGATCAGCTTCAGCAGGTATCGAAAAACGACAAAGAGCACGGCTAGAAATGCCAGGTCAGGCAGCGAATGAACGACTGACAGCCAGATTGTGCGGAGCGGCTCCAACAACAGTTCGAATACGCGTTTCGAGAACGGCTTAGTCCAGGGAAATTGTGCGAATACGATGTTGGCCGCCAACAAGCAGGCGAGGAGCAAAAAGACCGTTCGCAGGAAACGGAGCGCGCCCGTGATCGTGAGCCAGAACCGCTCGCTCCCCGCGACCGGCAGGCCTCGGGCCTGAAGTCTCTCGGCACTTGCGACGCAACGTCTCTGAACGGCGGCTTCTACTCGCCGACATGCCCACCAGA
>CAYQYP010000371.1:0-30043 GCA_964421755.1 uncultured Acidobacteriota bacterium | reverse complement strand
CGCTTTTCAGCGGAGTGAGCGGGTTCTTGCTGGGCCGGGCTCGATTGTTGAGCTAGGCAGCCTGGTGGACCGCGGTACCGGCGTCGACGTAGACTTGCATGTCGAAGGGGAGTAGTGCTCAAGGGGTAGTGTTATGTCTCGAAGGCGAATTAGCGTCCTACTTCTCATGGTCTTCTGTCTTGCCCTCCTGCTATGGCTCCTCTTCTCCCACGACAGCTCATGGCTCTTACGTCGGAACCGCACCGCGGACGTCGTCGCATCTAAAGACGAGTCATCGGCAGGTCGACCGGGCATGGCCGCCTCTGAGGGGGTAGATTCGCAGCCGGCTGACAGCCGGCAGCCGGGGAACTACCGGCCCGGCGCTATCCTGAAACGGGGTGAGGGCGAGAAGCTGGAAGCGTTCCGGATGCGCGGCAGGGTGACAGCCGACGACAAGCAGCCGGTGGTTGGTGCTGAAATCCTGGTTTGCCAGTCCATGAATCCGCAGGATTGCGCCGGCTCGCCGTGGCGAGCGGTGTCGGGAAACGACGGCTTTTACGAGCTGAGACTCCCGTTGAAACGCGACGCTCACTTCGCGATTCGCGTATCCAGCGAAGGTTTTGCGACACTCGAGGGACGCTTGAGCATGGAAGCGCCAGCCGATCTCGAGCGAAATTTCGTTTTGTCGCCTGCCGTGGCTTGGCTCCGCGGTCGGGTGGTGGACCCAGCCGGGGTGCCGGTCGAAGGCGCTAGCGTGATGGTCTCGCCGCGGAACCGGCGTCCGGACGTGGCGGGAAGTCGTGGGATCGGCGTGGCTCTCATTGGTGGAAAGCGCGAGCGACTGGTAACTGACCGCAACGGAGAGTTCGGTGCGGACGGATTTCAGCTCGGCTCAGTCGCCGTCGTGGCATTCGCGCAAAAATACCGTGCAGCCGCTCAGGAAGTGGCGCTTGACCCCGGCGAAAACCGGGTAGACCTGCGGCTGTTGCCCGCGCGGACGCTATCGATCAAAGTACTCAACAGCAGAGGCCAGCCCGTGGAGGCCGCCACCGCGCTGTGCCGGGCACCCGGCGAGCGGGGGGGCGTCGAGATGGAGACTCCCAGGCCGGGTGTCGTGACCCTGAAGCTCGATCCCCAAATCGACCAATGTCGTTGCGAGTTAAGGGCTCCGAGTTATCTGTCCGAGGTCGTCAGTTTCTCGACTGGATCCCCGCCGGCCGAGGTGATCCTGGAAGACGGCCCGGTCGTGCGCGGGCAGGTTGTCAACCAGTCAGGCGCTCCGATCGAAGGCGCCAAAGTTTCCGTGCAATGGAGTCGCGAGGAGCGGGAATTCGAGGGAGGTTTCGGGACAGGCGGGAACACGGACTCGACGGGGCACTTCGCGATCCCTGTTTCGACCGATCAGTCCGTCAACGTGGTTGTGAGTGCACAAGGTTACCTGGATTCTCGAGTTTCCATCGAAGCGCCGAACCAGCCCGAACGGACGATCATCCTGAAGCGACCTGAGGGTGCGCTCAACGGTCGTGTGGTTGATCCATCGGGGAATCCCGTGACCGAATTCCAGGTGACGGTGATGGCGATTCCCACGGCGCCCGCGCCTCGGCAGCGGGGTCGGGGCGTGCGGCCGGAGTTTTCCACGTCCGGCATGTTCCAACACCGGGAAGGTTGGTTCTCCTTCCCCGAGCTGCCGTCCGGAGATCTGGAAATCTATGTGTCCACCCGCGGCCGGCGAGGGATGCGGAAATCACAAGTCGTGCACCTGCCGCAGGGCATGACCGCCGAATTGCTCGTTCAGCTGGAACCGGCCGAGGAGAGAAACTAGGGAATATTACCGCCCGATCAGCTCAAGCCTTTGCTCGGCTCCTTTGGGCAGCCGATCCAGCTCATCCAACGCAGCAGAGAGCACCTGGACGAGCTGCTGAAGGTTGACGGCATGGTGGGCGATTTGTCCGGCGGCGCTTGCGGACTCCTCGGATGCACCCGCGGCGCTCTGCGTCACCTTGTTGATCTGGTCCATGCCACGGGCGATTTCGCTGATCTGGACGCTCTGTTCCCGAAGTGTTGTGTTGACCGTCTTCAAAACGTCGGTTACGACCTGTACCTGGTCCTGAATCTCTTCGAGGCCAGAGACAACCTCACGGTTGAGCGATACCCCGTGTTCGGCGTTCCGCTGCGCCTCTTCGATGAGCCCCTCGCTTTCCTTCGCTGCCTTGGCGCTGCGGTTGGCCAGGTCGCGAACCTCTTCGGCAACCACGGCGAAGCCTTTGCCCGCATCGCCCGCCCGAGCGGCCTCGATGGAGGCATTCAGCGAAAGGAGGTTGGTCTGGAAGGCCAGTTCTCGAATCACCTTGACGATTCGTCCGGTCTCGTCCGAGGAGCCTTTTATTTTTTGCACTGCAAGGGACAGCTCCTGCATTCGGCCTACGCCTCGGGCGGTGCTGTTTTTCGCCGATTCGGCAAGTTGCTCGACCGCGCCGGCGTGTTTTTCGGTTTCCAGTGTCGCGGTAGCCACGACCTTGAGGCTTGACGAAATCTCCTCGACGGAACCGGCCTGTTGGCCGGCGCCCGAGGCCAACGATTCACTGGCACGGCTGATCTGTTTGGCGCCTTCCGAGAGTTCGCTCGCCATTGCGGCGACCTCTCCGATACCGGCATTCAGGCGTGAAATGGATTCGCTCATCTGCTCGTACAGATGCCGGATTCGCTCTTCGCTCTGCCGGGCGGCGGTCTCGGCCCGGTGGCGCTCTGCCAGTTCGCGCCTGATCGTCTCGTTGGCGGCGACCGCCTCCTCGGTCCGTTGCTCGACCTGTTGGTTGGCGGCTGTCAGTTGATCTATTATCCTTCCTCGCTCCCGGTAATCACGGATGGTCCTTCTGCCTTGGAAGAAGATTACGATGCCGGCGATTGCGGCGATGGCGAGGAACCCGATCTGCAGGTACCAGGGTCGCAGGACGGTAAATTGAAACAGGGCGGGAGAGGAATCGACGTTTCCGTTCCGGTCCATTGCCCTGACCTCGAACGCGTGATCGCCCCAGCCGAGTCCCGTGAGGGCTGCGGAGTCGGCGGATCCGAAACCGCTCCAGCCGCCGCCGTCGATGCGGTAGGAGTACAGCAGCCGGGCTGCAGTCGTGACGTTCCAACGGTCGCTCCCCATGAACGCGAGCTGAACGTTTCCGGCGGGCGGTGCTTCCCGGAGGTTTCTTCCATCGGGAATGAAAGTCTCGGGCGCTTCAACATCGGCCTCGGGATTTCGGATACTGACTCCGCGGGTCGTTCCGCACCAGATCCTCCCCTGGCTGTCTTCGAACACTTCGTAAGCCATCGACGACGGCAGGCCGTCATCGGAGGCGTTGGAGACCCAAAGACCCTCGTGGTATCGGTGCACGCCGGTTCCCGAAGCCACCCACATATCCCCGTTGCCGGCACAAACGATGGCTCGGGCTCGATCAACCCGCTCGAGCAAGCTTGTCCAGTTCTTGCCGTCGAAGACAACCACCCGGTTCCGACCGCCTAGCCAGATAGCTCCGGTTCGCGATTCGCCGATGGCAAAAACGCCATTGTTTGGTCCAAGCTGGTCGAAATCGAAGGCCTCGGCCTTCCCGTTGCGATACAAAAAGGCTCCGGTTAACCCTCCAAGCCAGAGGTCCCCGTTCCGGGCTTCATGAATAGTGCGCAGGTCACTGATCTTGTCCTTACCGAGATCGACGAATTTTCTGAAGCGCTGGCCGTCGAAGATGTCAATCCGATAGTCTGTTGCATTGCCACAATGAGCGAGCAGCGTGCCGTCGTGCCGCCGGAGTACCGAGCGGATCGGAAGCCCTTCGGGGTGGCGGATCGGCTCACAGGAGCCGGTCTCCGGGTCTACTACGACGATCTGCTGAGCGGATGAGCCGGACTGGACGTCCGCCGCAAGAACCATCCGGTCTCGGCCAAGCAGTTGCAGCGAATGCACCTGGGTGGAACGCGCGGTCGTGTTGCTCGGCAAGTCCAGGATCCTCCAGGTGTTCCCCTCGAGAATCGCCACCTGAGCGCGGTAGAGCACCCAGGTCCGACCACGCTCGTCCTGGGCGATGGAGCTGCAGATTTCGCCGACGCGGCCCAGCCCTCGAGGCGATGCCCACAAGGAAGGGGCGTAGCGAACGGCTCCCTGCGAGGTGCCGATCCAGAATTCCCCAGTCTGACCCGAGAAGACGGACATCAGGTTGCCTGAAAGGGCATCGGTGCGATCCACCGGTTGAAAACGCCCGTCGGTCTCGGTCATCAGAACTTCATCACGGCGGACCCAAATCGAGCCGTTGGGTCCTCGCCATCCCTCCACCGTCCCGCCACCGGCGCTGTAAACGAGCGCCCACCGGTTACCCTCGAGACGGAGAACCGTGCGCCCGTCGGGTCCCTGGGCGGTGGCAAACAGCTCTCGGCCCGGACCTTCGTGCATGCGCGAAAAATTCGAGTATTTCTGATCCGCCGGTGCGAGGGGTTCGACGCGGAACCTGGCACCCGCTCTTGCCCTGACGCCGGAGGCCACCCCTCCGCTCGTTGATACCCAGAAGCCGTTACCATCGTGCCTGCGGAGGATTTCGCTGAAATTGCCCAGCCCAACGTTCTCGGCGGTTTCAATTGTGCTTATGTTTCCGCTCACGGCGTCGAACAGGACAATGCGGTTGGGAAGAAGGAGCACAACCTGCTCAGTGTCCACAGGGCACAGGCCACGCAAAGGGCTGCCTTCCAGGACTGCTTTCAGCTCGGCATTGGAATAGGTCTCCCAACGACCGTTCCTGAAGCGAATGAGCACGCTCTGGTTCTGCGCCCAGGCTTCACCATTGCGGCTCCCGTGAATGAAACCTGCGGTGAGCGAGAAGGGATAGGTCCGGACCATGTGCCCGTCAACCATGCTGAACGCTTCTACGACTCCATGCGACAGCCAGACCCTGCCCTCTACATCGAGGTTGACATTGCGGATGTAGGACTCGGGCAGGCCGTGGTCGGATGTCCAGTAGCGCCAGGCGGACTGATTCTGAGCGGAGAGGGGCGTGGTCATCAGCACGAGGAGCGGAAGGAAAACCAAAAGATGAGTCAGTCCCCGATTCCGGGAGACGGACTTGATGATTCGAGCTCGCATAAACTGCCTCCCGCGCTGCTGGAAGGTCAAGGGAGCAAGGACGCACTCCGCCTGACCATCCCTATTGCGGCGGTGTGAAAGGTTATCCGAAGTCGCAAGGTGTGACAAGCAGAAGCGACTGCCCAACTGGGGATGTCGCCGGAACTCGCCAACCGGGCCGTAAAGCGGCGGATTCTGAACCGCGAATCCGCCCTACGACTGAGCGCTTTCGCACGTCGGGCGGTCGTAGGGCGGATTCGCTGTACAGAATCCGCCGCTTTGGGCCCGGTTGGCGAGGTTAGCCTGTCAGCTGGTCGGCCTGGCATTTCCTGTGCTCCTCGTGGTGTAGCAATCAGTTCCAATTCCAGGTTCGCCCGGTGTACCCTTGGCGCGATGCGAAGACCACTATCGCCATCGGTGAAAATCGAATAGTCCGATTTGCCGAATTCAAGGATATTGCGGCTTTTCGTCGTTGGTGTCCTTGGGGTCCTTGGGGTCGGCCGGGTTCAAATCACATGTCCGAACTGCTGATCACGGGTGCGAGCGGTTTTTTGGGTTGGCACCTCTCGCGTTACTTCGCCGGGCGCGGTTTCCGGGTGACCGGAACCTATTCGAGTCATCAACTCGCCGCGGCACTCCCGGGTGTAGAGTTGTGCCACCTGGATCTTCTCCATCCGACGGACTCGCCGGTTTGGTCTCGGCACTATTCGCATGTGATTCACGCGGCGGCGATGACTCGCCCGGACGAATGCGAGAAGCAACCGTCGCTGACCACACTGGTGAACGTCGAGGCGACCCATCTGCTCCTGCAGGGTTTTCCCGGAAGCCGGTTCGTCCACATCTCGACCGATCTGGTGTTCAACGGCCTGGCACGGGACTACAAGGAGTCCGACCCTCCGGATCCGCCCAATGTCTACGCACGAACGAAATTGTGGGCGGAACAGCAGTTGGTTCAGGCCAAGAACGCGATCGTGGCCCGGATGGCGCTCCTGTACGGACCGCCGGCACCGTTCGGCGGCGGTTTCCTCGGTTGGGTAGGCGCGAGAATCGAGCAGGGGAGCTCCGTCCCGCTTTTTACCGACCAGTATCGGACACCGGTCTACGTCGGCGATGTTGCCAGGGCGATCGAGTGGATGCTCGAATCCTCCCCGCGCTTCAACCTCTATCATCTTGGGGGAGCCGAGCGCGCCAGCCGTTGGGAGTTCGGCCTGAAGTTCGCCGCCGAGTTCGGACTGGACCGCACCATGTTGGTTCCCACGACAATGGAATCGGCGGGCCTGGTTGCCCGCGGGAAGGACTGCTCGCTCGATTCTTCGCGGCTCACGACGGAATCCGGGCTGGCCCTTTGCAAGCTGGATGATGGACTTGCCCGGATGAAGGAGGGGCGGTACTGAGAATGCGGAATGCTGCGATCGAGAGAGGCGGTGCCTTTGCGTAGGTCCGACTTCCAAGTCGGACATTCGTCTTGCTCGGATCATGACCAGCAGACTCGGCACAGCGGGGCTGGGAGTCAGACCCTGGGAGGCGAAGGCAATGTTCGACTTGGAAGTCGGACCAACGAAGGCAAAGGGGAGGCGAAGGCAGTGTCCGACTTGGAAGTCGGACCTCCCCGGCCTTTTCGATCCGCGAAATTGCGGGTTCTACTGCTACAATTGACGGAATGTCGGACGTCTACAAGCTTTTTCCTTATATCCGATCGCACTTGCACATCCTCGTGTTTTCGATGCTCCTTCTGGTGGCCAGCGGCATTCTCGAGGCGGGCATTGTCCTTCTGCTGGCCCCGATCTTTAACCATTGGTCGGCCCCGACAGTCGCCGATCCGGAGGGGCTTCGCGTCCTGCAGTACCTCTTCGCACCTCTGCGGGCCTTGGGAATTAACGACAAGAGCATTCCTCAGATCGCCATGCTGCTGGTCGGCTTTTCCTTTTTCAAGGGACTCTTTCTGTATTTTGCCGAATACTCCATGAGCTACAGCGGACAGCAGGTGGTTGCGGCGCTTCGCCGCGATCTCTATGGCCACCTGTTGGACCAGTCGATGACCTTTTACGCTCATAACTCGACCGGAAAACTGATGGCACGCGTGATCACGGACACCGAGCGTATCCAGGAGACGGTCAGCAAGACGGTGACGGACTACGCGCGGCAGAGCATCCTGCTGGTCGCTTTCCTGGTCATGATCTTCTGTCTCGACTGGAAGCTGTCGGTGCTCTCGCTCTTAATCGCGCCGTTTGTCCTGGCGATCACTTTAAAGCTGGGAAGGGGGATCCGTAAGGCGAGCACTCGGAGCCAGGAAAACTTGTCGGACCTGTCCAACAACCTCCAGGAAAGTATAGCCGGGCAACGAATCGTGAAGGCATTCGGGATGGAGGAGTACGAGAAGCGGAAATTCGCCAAATCCCTCTCGCAACTCGTCCGCATGAATCTTAAGGTCGCGCGGACCGCCGCGCTCAACTCACCGCTCGTCGAGTTCGTCGGTTATTTCGCCTTCGTGCCCTTTCTTTTCTACGCGAACCACCAAATCAGTCGCGGTGCTCTCACACTCGGCGCTTTCGCGACATTCGTGATCTCCGTTTTTCGCCTTTACGAGCCGATGCGAAAGCTGTCGAGGATGCATCTTCATATCCAGCAAGCATTTGCATCGGCTACCCGCGTGTTCGAATTGATGGAGACCAAGATCGAAGTGCTGGATGCTGCCGATTCGACCGAGTTGACGCCGATGAAGGAGGAAATCGCGTTCGAGGCTGTCTCCTTCTCGTATCGGGGTCAGAAGAAAATCCCGGTCCTGCACCAGGTGGATCTTCGAATCCGGGCCGGAGAAATTGTCGCCCTTGTGGGACGGAGCGGGGCGGGGAAGACGACGCTCGCGAGCCTCATCCCAAGGTTCTACGACCCGACGAGCGGGCAAATCCTTATCGACGGCGTCGATATCCGGCAGGTCACTCAGAGATCCTTGAGACAACAGGTGGCCATCGTCAGTCAGGACACGTTCCTCTTCAACGACACCGTCCGGAACAACATCGCTTACGGACGCGAGGATTGTGCGATGGAGGAAGTGATTCAGGCAGCCAAGGCGGCGTTCATTCATGATTTCGTCGCCAGCCTGCCGGCGAGTTACGATACCGTGATCGGTGAGCGGGGCCAATTGGTTTCGGGCGGACAACGCCAGCGCCTCGCGATTGCCCGCGCCATACTGAAAAATGCGCCCATTCTGATCCTTGACGAGGCGACTTCCTCGCTCGACACTGAGTCAGAACGCCTGGTCCAGCAGGCTCTCTACAACCTGATGCAAAGTCATACGACACTCGTCATTGCACACCGGCTCTCCACGGTGAGGATCGCCCACCGCATACTGGTCATGGAGGCGGGGCGGATCGTCGAGGTCGGTGACCACGATGATCTCATGGCACGGTCGGGTATCTATCGCAAGCTGCACGATCTCCAGTTCGAAGACATCGTTCCCGTAGGATGACGCTATGCAAAGCATGACTGGCTTCGCCCACACCTCGACCTCCTGGCGCAATCTGGAAATATCCATCGATGTTAAGGCTGTAAACGGACGTTATCTTGACCCGGTTGTACGGCTCCCGCGTGAGCTGATGTCGATCGAGGCGGATATCCGGAAGCAGATCCAGGGCAGGATTTCGCGGGGCCGCGTCGAGGTCCACATCAACCTGAATGCGGCAAGCGCCGGCCAGGAGGTCAACCAGACGGCCGTCGACAATTACCGCAAAATCGCCGAAAACCTCCAACAGATGGGGATCGAAGGTGCGCTGGATGTCTCGACCCTTCTTCAATTGCCGGGTGTCCTTTCTTCTCCGCAGATCGACCCGGAATCCGAGGAGCTGGCCGCAGCCCTTTCCCGCGGGATAACCGAGGCTCTTGATTACTTGATCGCCGCCCGGCGGCTTGAGGGCGCTACGATTCGTCAGGACCTGTCGCAGCGAGTAGGCCGGCTGGGAACCCTGGTTGCACAGATAAGGCTGGCGACAGGAGACGTGAAGAACTATTACGCCGAGAAACTGCGCCAGCGGCTGGCTGAGATTTCGACTGGCACGGTCAACGTGGATGAGAATCGCCTCGCTCAGGAATTGATTTACTATGTCGAGCGTTCCGATATTTCCGAGGAGATGTCCAGGCTGGAGACCCACCTCGGCCGGTTCGCCGAGCACTTGAAATCGGACTCCGATGACGTCGGGAAGAACCTCGATTTTCTCTGCCAGGAACTCAATCGGGAAATCACAACGACGCTCTCCAAATCTCCTTCGGCCGGTTTATCCCATCTGGGAGTCGAGGCCAAAGCCGAGATCGAACGAATCCGGGAGCAAGTTCAGAATGTCCAGTAAAGGCAACCTTATCGTGATCAGCGCGGCCTCGGGCTCGGGTAAGACCAGCCTCGCGCATCGCGTGCTGAGGGAAATGCCCGGGTTGCGATTTTCCGTCAGCCACACGACTCGAAAACCGCGGGCAGGAGAGAAAGACGGCGTCGACTACTTCTTCGTATCCAGCGCGAAGTTCGAGGCGATGATCAGAGAGGGCGCATTTCTCGAGCATGCCCACGTCTACGGCAACTACTACGGGACGAGCAGCGAATTTGTCGAAGCGCAGCTGGCGGCCGGGCAGGATGTCCTTTTGGATATCGACGTGCAGGGGGCCATGGCGGTCAAGAAACGAATGCCCGAGGCGGTGACGGTTTTCGTGTTTGCGCCGTCCTACGATGTCCTTGGCGACCGGCTGCGCAGGCGCGGACTGGACGATGAGGCGGTGATCCGGGCACGGCTGGACATCGCCCGGGGCGAGATCCGGTGTTACCGTGAGTACGAGTATGTCATTATAAATGATGATATTGAAAAGTCGGTTCTTGAGTTAAAATCTATAGTTTTGGCCGCGCGCTGTACCACGGACCGACGTCTTGACCGCGCGGAAGAAATTATCAAGACATTTCCAGCATAAGAATTTCGGATTGCGGATTTGGGAATTCGGACATGAGAACCGAAATCCGAAATCCGCAATCTGAAATCCGCAATCGGAAGAAGGAGACGGTGAATGATCATTAAGGTGCCCGACGAAATTGACAGTAAATTCAGGTTCATCCTGGTCGCTGCGGAACGCGCCAAGCAGTTGCAGAACGGGGCTCCCCCGAAAATCGACGTGAAGTCGACCAAGCCCGCGTTTATCGCACTCAGAGAAGCGGAGCTGAACCTGATTCCCTACGAAATCCTTGAACCGGTCGAGGAAGAGGGAATGATGGAAGAGGAGGAGGAACAGCCCGGCGAATGAAGCTCGTCCTCGGGGTAACCGGTTGTATCGGGGCCTACAAGTCGGCCCTGATTCTCAGGCTCCTGCAGAAGGAGGGCTTCGACGTCCTGCCTGTCATGACGAGGTCCGCCCAGGAGTTCATCGGGCCGCTGACTCTCGAGAAACTTTCGGGTCACCGGGTCGTTACCGGGTTGTTCGACGACCATGAGGTCTCGATCGAGCACATCTCCGTCGCCCGCGCGTCTCACCTGCTGCTTGTGGCACCCGCTACCGCGAACATACTGGGAAAGTTCGCGAACGGGATCGCCGACGATTTCCTCAGCACTCTGTACCTGTCAACGACGACGCCTGTCGTCGTCGCCCCCGCCATGAATGTCGAAATGTGGCGCCACCCGGCCACACAAGCGAATCTTGAGACGCTTCGACGCCGCGGTGTGGTGATTATTGAACCGGAGAGTGGTTACCTCGCATGCGGTGAAGAGGGAGAAGGGCGGCTCGCAGACCCTGATGTCATTGTCCAGGAAGTGGTTGCGCTCCTCCGACGGGGCGGATCGCTGAAGGGCAGGAGAGTCCTGGTGACCGCCGGCCCAACGGTAGAGGACCTTGATCCCGTTCGTTTCATCTCGAATCGATCATCGGGCAAAATGGGCTATGCGATAGCGCGGGAAGCCGTAACGCGGGGAGCTGAGGTTGTGCTCGTCTCCGGACCGTGCGCTTTGAAGCCTCCGCATGGCGCCGTCCTGGTCAGTGTCCGATCGGCCGCCGAAATGGCCGAGGAGGTGTTCGCCCGGTTCACGGAGACGGACATCGTCGTCATGGCGGCTGCCGTGGGCGACTACCGGCCGGTGCGGATCTCGGAGCAGAAGCTCAAGAAGTCCCAACCCCGACTCACCCTCGAACTCGAGTCGACCGCCGACATTCTCAAATGCCTCGGCGAACGCAAGACTCGCCAACTCCTTGTCGGTTTTGCCGCCGAGTCGGAGAACCTCGTGGAGCACGCACGGCGCAAGCTCCAGGAAAAGAACGTGGACCTGATAGTGGCAAACGACATTTCCGGTCCTTCGAGCACTTTTGGATCAGACAATAACCAGGTCACGCTGATTGATTCAGACGGTGCGGTGGAGCGCCTCGAGACGCTCCCGAAAAGCCGGGTCGCCGAAATCTTGTGGTCGAAGATTGAGGCGAAAATCGGTTGAGGCAGCTCCGACTTCCAAGTCGGACACCGTCCCAATGGGCAGCGCGACCTACATGGAGTTGCTTGAAGATGAGCAAAGCCGGTTTTGTAGCACTGGTGGGCCGCCCCAACTCGGGGAAATCCACACTTCTCAATCAGCTCATCGGTGAAAAGGTCTCCATAGTCAGCGACAAACCGCAAACGACCCGGAATCGAATACTCGGGATTCTGAATCGACCGCAGGTGCAGATCATCCTCGTCGACACGCCGGGAATCCACCGGCCCGGCTACCGGATGAACGAGCGGATGATGCACTCGGTGTATGAGGCGATGAAGGAGGTGGACATCGTCGTCCACATTGTCGATGCCTCCAAGAGCTTTGGTAAGGGCGAGCAATACGCCCTGGATCTCGTCAAGAAAGCGGAAAAGCCGGCCATACTCGCTCTAAACAAGATCGACCTGATCAACAAAGGGAAACTGCTGCCGCAGATGGAGCATTTCTCGAAGGAACACGAGTATGTCGCAATCGTGCCCATTTCCGCGCTGACCGGCGACAACACTGAGGATTTGGTTCAGACCATCGCCCAGCACTTGCCGGAGCACGAATTCCTTTATCCTCCGGATTACCTGACGGATCAGCAGGAACGAGGCATGGTGTCGGAGCTGATCCGTGAAAAGGTTCTCACTCACACTCGCGAAGAGCTGCCTTATTCAACCGCCGTCAGGATCGAAGAATTTGAGGAAAGTGAACGTGAGAAGGGGTTCGTCCGCATCACCGCCTCCATCATCGTCGACAAGGACAGCCAGAAGAAGATCGTGATCGGCAGGGGCGGCCAGATGATCAAAGTGATCGGCACCGAGGCGCGGGGAGACATTCAGGACCTTCTGCAGGCTCCCAAGGTGTTCCTCGAACTAAACGTGAAAGTCGTCCCAGGGTGGCGGGACCAGGAACACCTGCTCGACGACATTGGCCTCGTCTGAATGCGGAATGCGGATCTTCCCATTGCGGAATTCGGATTTCGGATTGCGGATTTAAAACAACGTGATGGGTTCAACGGGCGGTCAAGGCCCGGGCAGAGGCCAAATCAGGAGAGCCCGCGGCTGGCCTCTTGTTTTTTTAATCCGAAATCCGAAATCCGCTCAGCTGTAGTGCTTGGTTTTCGCCCAGATCTCGCCGAGCGGTTTCTTGGCCCGACGGCAGATGTAGATAGGGACGTTGTCTTCGTACGGTATGCAGTGGTCGCAGGCGGATATCCCGGCTCTCTCCACAGATTCGAAGACCTTTTCCAGGTCCTCCATGTCTCCGCCCAGGACGATGACCAGTTCTCCCGTGTGACCGCGTGGTCCCCACGTCCAGTAGCTGTTGTGCCCGCCTATGGATGGTGGCAATCCGTACTTTTCGCCGAAATAGTCAATCGCTCCGCACTGCCCGTAGTTCTGCGCAAAGATCGCACATTTTGCCTTTTCCGCGGCGGACAGGGAGTCGAACACCCGGGCGACGTCACGCGCCTTCTCCTTCCAGCCGAACATGTCCGCATAGAACTGCGGCAGGTCCGATAGCTGGTGTCCTTCCGCGGTTGCCGGCGCCATTCCAAGCGCGCGGGAATAGGCGATATATGAGTTGACCGGCAGCACCGGGAGTGCCATAGGCGCGACAAACATTCCAGTCAGGATCAGGACGACCGCGTAGGCAGCCGCCAAGGCCCTCCCCCATCGTCCAGCCAGCACCCGTTCGACCGCCAGCCCACCGCCCGCAAAAACCAGCACCATGCCGGCCGTCAAGTACTCGGGCTTTGAATGATAATTGAGGAGCAGAATAACCACCACTGTCGAGAAAATCACAAACAGAGCACGCATCTGGCTGCGGCGGGTTTCGTGGTCGGAGCCAGGTACGTCCGACTTCCAAGTCGGACTCGGTCGGCCAAACGCAAGGAATAGCAGCCCCCCCAGCCAGAAAGGAGCGGTGAGGGGATGATGTGCAAGCAGCACGCCGGTCAGGAATGTCCCGGGCGTTTGCGACCGGTACTTCATCAAGGCGTTCCTCATGAATTCCAGGTGAGGGAATCCGTGGACCGCGTTCCAAATGAGAAACGGGGAAAACAACGATAAGGCGATCGCGGCGGCAAGGTACGGCCAGACAGTGCGCAATTGCCGTCGGAGTGGAGCAATCAGGATCATCGCCACCGCGATGCCCGCCCCGAGCCACAAGACACTCGTCTTGTTCAGGAGGCCAAGGCCGAGCAGCATCCCCAGCAGGAGCCAACGTGACGGTCGCGGGTCCCTGATCAAAGTGAGGAGCACACAGGTCGCCGCGGCCCATGCCAGGATGTCGAAGCCGTTCATCGAGAAGATGTTGGTGATACCCAGGTGAACGGGTGAAACAAGGACAGCCAGGCAAGCAAAGAATGCCGCTCGGGTTCCGCCGCCGAGCTCTCGGGTAATAAGGCCTGCCAAGGCGACTGTTCCGGCCGCAGCCAAGGCGATTGGAAACCTGATCGCGAATAGTGAGCTGCCGAAAAGCAAGCGCCACAGCTTTAGCAGCAAAACCGAGAGCGGAGGATGATCGACGTATCCTGCACTAAGATTCTCCGAGCAGGCGACGAAGTACAGTTCATCGCGGAACAAACCGTACCCGCCCGACAGGTTTACCGCAATGTGGACGGCCAGAGCCAGGGCAGCCATGCCCCAGACAACCAGCCTGAGCCTCTTCCGTTCGCTTTCCGTCCCGAGGGCCATCCCCACCTCCGTGTGGGGAGCAATATAGCCCACGTGACCCCTGGGTGCCAGACGAGAAGATAACAGTGAAGAGAATGTTGATCTTTCTTCGGCAATTTGCCAACCGGGGCGTAGGACGATGGTTCAACTGTTAATCCTCCGGCGCGTGGGGCATCGCCCAAGTCGTGTCAGAGCCGCGCGCGAGCGCTGTCCAGCAAAGCGGGTTCGAACCGAAAGCTGGGCGTGGAAATCTAGTGGCGCTCAATGGAAGGCTGAGCCATCGGGGCAGGCGATCAGCTTCTCTGTTCGAACCCGCTTTGCTGGACAGCGCTCGCGCGCGGCTCTGACACGACTCTGCGGCGCTCCACGCTTCGCAGCACCCGCCGCCCGGCGATTCCGCTAACGCAGCCGGTATGCGAGCGATGCGCGGACCGTCCACAAGTCGTCCCCGACTCGAATTCCACCCCGCTGGACATCGAGGGGAGTGAAGAGAACTTCCCCGGTGAGGCGGATTCTCCGGTCCAAATTGTAAGCAACTCCGGTCGTCATTGAGACGGTCGGACCTGAGGCGAGCAGTAAAGAGTTGTCCTCAAACCCCGAATACAACGCATGGACCTCGAAGTCCGTGTCGAAGTAGTTCCATGCGACTGCGGCATAGGGTTCAAGCGAGTCGGTAGCCCGAAAGGCTCCTCCGAGCTCTATACCCGCGGACCGGATAGTCATCTTGTCTTCGGACGGGGCCTGGCACCCAAATGGATTTCGAACCGGATCGTTGCCGGCTTCCACGGTGTCGCGGTCGCAGGTGATATCCCCCTCCAGCGTCCCGCGTTGCCCGTAAATTCGTCCAGCAAGCCGCCACCGACCGCGGTCGAACAGGGGACGGCCCACCGCGAGAGCGACGACGTTAGGCCGGACCCCTCCAATCCGGACAGGCGGTATAAGGCCGAGAGTGAGCGAAAAGTCGGCCGGCAACCCGAGTTCCACGCGGGGCCTCGCAAATAAAGGCGTCCGGTTCACGTTCTCTTGTTTGGTTCCATTGAAGCCAATCATGCGTTGTTCCGCGTCCAGGGACGGCAACCAGCCAACCTCCACGCCCAGGTCGATACTCCACGGGGTCGTCCGGTTCGGAATACCGAGGCTTGTGGGAAGCAACTCGGATCCGACCAGCTTCATGGCCCACGCCTCCGGTCGGTCCTTGGCCAGAATCTCCACTATTTCATGCTCATGGCCGAAGAGCGATGGGGCTGGGAGCAAAAGCGCCAGAAATATGAACAGTAATCTTGTTTGACTCGTCATGAGTTCACCTCTCTAATTGGTCAAGGCCAGGTTGAATTCAATCCGCACTTCGTCTTTGACCTTGACCGTTCCCCCGAAAAGACTGACCGGCACCATGCCGAAATCGCGCTGGCGCAACGCAGTTCTCCCACGATAGAGCCCGCCTTGCTCGTCCACCGTCAGCGTGATCGGTTGAGTCTGTCCGTGCAGAGTCAGTTGCCCGGTGACGGTCCAACTCTGTGGCGAAACCTGCTTGATCGATGTCGATTTAAAAAGAATCTGTGGAAAACGAGCGATATCGAGCACCTTTGGCCCTTCCATGGTCTGCTGGACTTCGGCGCGCTTCTCAGCCGACAACTGCGGATCGAGCACCTGTAACTTGCTTGTCTCGACTCGTAGCTCGATCTGCTGGTTGGGCGCCATTTGTACTTCGCCCTGAAGCCCGCGTGCTTCGATCGTGTGATCGTGCGCGAAAGCGGAAAAAAGCCCCGATTTGAACACCATCACGGTAATGCGGGAAGACCCGGGATCGATCTTTCGACTGTCGGTTTGCGCGAGGCAAACTCCGAAGGAAAGCAGCAGGCATTGGAGCCAGCCGAACAGGATACGGTGACGAATCATCTTCTGGACTCCCGCCTGGGATGCAGGGTTATCTTAATAGACGCTCCGCCGCGGCCAGAGGTTACAGAGGAAGACAAGGAGACAGGGAGACAAGGAGACAGGGAGAGGGGGAGTGGAAGTCGGACCTACGACCCCCTGCGGGGGAATCCGTAGCGCCCGCAATCGCGTCGATTACTTCGGAGGTTCTTGCCCGTTGGGTGCTCATCTTATCAGGCTCCTGATTGTCCTGCTGATCGCATCGCCTGGATTTGCCGACAATTCCGACGACGGGCTCGTGATTGCTTTCCGGCACATGTACGGGCTGCATTTCGATGAAGCCAGGGCCGCACTCTCCGCGTGGGAGCGGGAACACCCGGACGATGCCAGGGGCCCGGCCAGCCAGGCGGCAGCCGAGCTTTTTGCCGAGCTCAACCGTCTAGGGGTCTTGGAAACGGAGTTCTTCAAGGACGATTCGGTTTTCAAGGACCGGCCACGACCAAGACCGGATCCTGCCGTGCGAAAGCACTTCCAAGTTCGAGTGACTCGCGCAGAGCAGGTCGCCCAACGAATACTGGCGATCAACCCGCAAGACCGGCACGCCTTATTTGCATTGACGTTGGCCCACGGCCTCAGGGCCGACTACGTCGCTCTCATCGACAAAGAGAACATGAAGGCCCTGCGGCATACCAGGGAAGGGGCCGCCTCTGCCGCCCGGCTCCTGGCGATCGACCCGGAATACTACGACGCTTACCTCGCTACCGGAATCAGCAACTACATTCTGGGTAGCCTGTTTCCGCCGGTTCGGTGGTTGCTTCGACTGGGCGGCTATTCGGGAAATCGAGAAGAGGGGCTTCGCGAGCTTTCATTCACGGCGGAGAAGGGGAGACTGCTGGGGCCTTTTGCCAGGCTGCTGCTCGCCGTTGCCAACCTGCGGGCCGACGAACCACGCAGGGCGCGCGAACTGCTCGTAGGATTGAGAGACGAGTTCCCTACCAACCCGCTGTTTGCGCGGGAAATCGAGCGTTTGGACCGTCAGGGCCAATGACTGACGGTCTGTGTGATGGGTCGGACGCTCAGGATGTCCGACTTCGAAGTCGGACTTACGGCACCTCCCCATTCGGGTCGTCGACTTGTTTGCTGGCGCCGTCGCCCTCTACCGGCGCCGGGACGGGTGGGTGGGTTTTACGTGACGTCTTGGACAAAAAGCTAGACGCCTCGGCGTTTTGCTGTACAATCGCGCTCCAGTAACGGGGGGAGGGTACCTTGAAAATCGCAGCGATTATCGTCGGAATTCTCTTTCTTGTGGCAGTCGGGTTTTTCGTCGCCAGCTGGCTCTGGCTCAAACGCGTCGCCCGGAAGAGTTTCGCGGCGGTCCCGGCGCGCATTTCGGTCGTACACGAACCGTCTGCCGACTGGAAAAACGTCGAGCAACGGGACCGCGCTTTCGAGGAGCTGAAAGCGATGCGGTTCATTCCGGCCGGGGCGTTTCGCATTCCCGAGCTCACCGCCCTCGTCGCCGGTTTTGTCCGCGAAGAAGACAGGCTCCTCGCCGCAGTTTTCGAGCATCCTGTTGCCGGTCTCTGGGCAGACGTCTGCCTCGAGTACCAGGACGGCGGAAGCTTGACGGTCTCCAATGCTCCCCACGGCGAAGAGATGGACAGCATGCCGGGTCACCGGAAGATCTTCCAGAAGGACTTGAATGTCGTCGAGATGGTCCGGTCGATCGACGCCGAGCGGGGAGCCGGGCGTGCCAGGGCGATTGCCCCTTCGGGGTTCGCTGGAATCCTGTGCGAGGCTTACGCGCGCGACTACGACTGGCGGAAGAACCGGGGTGGTACCACAGTGCAGGAAACGCTGCGGGTGATGGATAAGATGGAGCAGGAGCAGTTGCCTGCGCTTCCTTGTCGAACCGGGGAATGCCCTTACGAATATGACAAGGGTCAAGAACGGGAGATCGAAGGAATGCCGTTCCCCAAGAAGTCTGAAGACCCGCGGGCGTGCCCGACCTACGGCCACCTTTGCCCGCAGTTCATGGAAGAACTCGGCCTGACGGTCGAAGATCTGCAAATCCGAGCGACGATTCACTGCGGCGCGCTGGCCGACACTCTCGTCGAGCAGGGGAAACTGAGCACCGAGTCCGAACAGTACAGGACGCTCGTAGCGAAGTTCGAGGATGTCAAACGGACCTACCCGATCGAGGACTTTCCACAATACTATCGCTAGCAGCGGCCTCGGGGCTGTTTACGCTGGTGGCGTTCCTCCGGTCCGACGGACTGGACGTCGGACCGGAGGGTCCTTCGCCACTAGATCGTTTCCTGGCGGATCTCGTCCTTGATCCGTTGGATCTCGTGGATCTTGGCCTCGATCTTGTCAAAAAGCAGCTTACGGGCGTCGATCCCGCTTTTGGTCAGCATGGCGACCGCTTCAGAGCGACTGGAACAAATCCCCGCCTCGACCAGCTGATCCACCCTGCGAGCGGACTCGTCGTCCAGACGCACCGACACCACGATCTGACGTTTGGCGGATTTGGCCTCCTCGAACAGCCGTTCGGCGGTTCGAGCGATCTCGGAGCTGACCTCCGTCGCGACCTGTCTGGCCGAATTGATGAACTGGGATACAGACTCTTTGGTTTTGTCCGACTCTTTGGTTCTTTGATTCTGCTCGTTGTCTTCGGGCACCGTGATCCCTCCTGTGTTACTGTCGAGTGTAATCGTATTACACGTAATCAAATTACGCAAGAGAAACTCAAGGGCGTGTTCCCCAAATCGGAAGACGGCGGACGACGACGGTTACGGGCACTTTTTTGCAGTGCGGCGGCAGAGGGAGACCGATGAATTATCAGGACTCCCGGCGACGCCGCTTTGGCCGCACAACTCTTTGAACTGCAGGACCAGGAGCCACGGCAATATCGTGCAAGGGGAAAGCGGCGTCGCCAGGAATTCGGATAAGTCATCGAATTCCTTCTGCCGCCGCACTCCAAAACGATTTGGGCAACACGCCCTCAAGCAACGACCTCACGAACTTCACGGACCGCCCGGACAACAAGGAGAGTAAGGACTAAAACGCACTGGCCCCTTGTCGCCGTTGTCCCGGTTGTCCTTGAGGCCTTACCTTCCTCGGTCTTTGGGTCGCCTCGAAGGCCTGGCCCTCTTATGCGTGAGCCGGGCTTGCCGGTTCAGCAGGCACCGGGGCATGGCAGACGCTGTCCGGCAAAGCAACCTCGCTCCCGGTGATGACCACTTGCGTGGTGCCGACCGGAGAGCGCCAGAGAATGTCGAAGGTCGTTTCCTGCCGCCCCTCGGGAACCAGCACGTTTTTTTGCACGTCGACGATTTCGGGATGGCTGCTTTCCATCTCGATCGGTACCCCGCCAACAGGGGCCACGAGATCCTTCAGCGCCACAGTTGCCTGGCCGCCGCCCTTCGCCGGAATCGTAATCCGATCCATCTCTCTTGCCTTGACGAAGACGAATTCTGCTTCTTTGTCGCGGGATCCTTTGGTAAGGCGGAGCGCGCCTCCCTCAGTGACTTTCACGTACTTCTGCCAAGGCAACCAGGAGGGTCCTGATTTGTGGAGGGCAATGGTGTCGCCATCTTCGACCGCAGGGCCTGGCTTGCCTCCCACTTTCTGAACTGTCAGCTGCAGCCTTGGGGCGCGGCCCGATCCGAGATAGCCCTCCGCGTCCAGGCCAAGGAAGGCGCAGTCAGCCACGGCCCTGATTTCAACGACTGCCCCATCACGGATTCCTCCGGGGCAGGTGATGTAAAAAGTCTCATACCTCCCTGCAGTGGCGCTGGTAGCGCCCATGCGCAATTCGTTTTCCGACTTTGCATACATTGAGTTAACGACGGCTCTAAGATGAAGGAACATCTCGTTATCCCCCGATCTGCCCGAGCCAAGCTGGTTGGAAAGCGCTCGTTATCTGCATTGTAAGAGCTTTGCGCCCGCCAAGCCACCAGATTCGGTGCGCGGCTCTGAAGCGGGCCGATTGATTAAGAAGCCGGCCGGATGTGCGTCAGCAACGACTGCAGGCGGCGCGCTTCGTCGAGCGGGAGGTTGGGGATCGTTGGTCCTCCGCCGGTATTCGTCTGTCCGGCGGTGTCGACGCTGACCGTTGCCAATCCGAGCCGTCGGTCGAAGGGGCTTTGTGTCAGGGAGACGTTTTGCACGACGCGGATGGGGAGATAAAGCGTCTGGCGGTTGAACCATCCCTTGCGGCTGATCAGGTAACGCTCATCGAACCAGTACCCGCGGTTCTTGTACCACTTCACGTTCACGAGGTAGGCGAGCGGGAAGGCCGGCAGAAAGAAGAGCGTAAACCATCCGAGCGGCCCGATATTGCCCAGCATGACGACGAGGATCGCCAGCCAGAGCTTCTTGGAACCCCGGAGGATCGCCTTCGGCGAAACTCGCCGCAACACGGGTTGCGGGTCCTGCAAATCCGGGAGGACGTCCCCGACGAGAGCGTAAGCGCCATTCGCGCGGATGACGGGGACAAACGGCTCGCGTTTCTTTTCGTCGTCGACTTTGTTGCGGTCGCCCCCGCTATCCACCCAGACGTCCGAGAGCCGAAACCAGCGCCGAAGGAGCCCTTCTTCCACTTTGAGGGCCTGCACCCGTCCGCGCGCCAGGCTGCTGCTCCGAAACCGCATGATTCCATGCGACTTGGTCAGTACATTTCCATCCTCGGCCAGCCGGTAGCGGCCGTATCGGACAACGTAAACCGCCAGCGAATAGAGGAATCCAAGAAGGACCAAAAAGATCGATTTCCCGAGCGTGTCCTGCCAAAACAGCCCAATAACGGGCTCGAGGAACGTTCCCTTAAGCGGCATCCACGAATTGCTCCAGTTGAAGAACCGTTCGAAGGCGCGTGTCTCCGCGGCGCTCATCGCCGAACCGACAAAAAAGGCCACTTTGAAGTAGAGAATCACGCCGATCAGTGCCCCGAACGTGGCTGCCATTCGGGAGGTAACGGCGCCGAGCAGAAGTTGCGGCACCGACAGCTCCACCAATGTCGTTTTCCCGCCCTCGCGCTGGTCCTCCCCCCGATCGGCGCGCTCGGAAGTGATGGTCTGCTTGAGCCGTTCGGCGAGGTCCTTGGCGATCACCTCCAGAGTGACCTCGCGCTCCTCGCTGCCGGCGGTCGTGATCTCGACTTTGGCCAGACCAACCAACTGATGGACAAGCCTCTGCTGGATTTTCACGTCCTGAACGCGGCTGAAAGGAATCCTTCGCTCCTGCCTCCAGAGGATCCCTTCGTGAACGAGAACCTCGGAGCCGGTGACCCGAAACCGGAATGTGAAAAAACGGAGCACGTGATACCCAGCCGCCGGCAAAAACAGGAACCACAAGGCGATCATTGCCGCGGTGCGCATACCGAGTGGCACCGAGATGAGCGCTGCCATGAAGAGAATCTGAGGCACGCTGACCACGAGTGGCAGCCACAACGTCCATGGATGAAGTCTTTCCCAGGTGTCGGAGGCGTCCTTCATCTTTGTCACGCGTCTGGATTGATTTCGGGAAGCGGCTCCCATTCGAGGTTGGTTTGCCCCATGATCCTCTCGCGGACTGCAATCGCAGTGCCCGCCTCCAACCCGGATACCTTCTGGGACGCGTTGCTGGTGCCGGCCGTGTGAATATTCAGGCTCGCAAGGCCGTGGTGCCGCTCGAGAGGGCCGCGGAGCAGGTCGATGTGCTGAATCCGGGATATCGGGATCATGACAGAGGCAGTCCACACCAGCCCCGTGCAAAACTCAAAGACGTCGTTCCCTATCCGGTAGGAGGTCGCTTCGTACCTTCTTCGAGGGAGGTACCCGGCTTCCAGGACCAGCAGCAGGAGGAGCAGAAGCCAGATCGGGATCACGATCAACAGGGAAAGGCTCGCATACAAGTGCAACAGGGTACCGCCGACCAAGCCAGCCACAAGCAGGATCCCGTTGCGGATCAGCGCGGCGATGCTCCAAATGCGGACCACCCTCGGATCCAGCTTCTGCGGCTCTTCCACGGAGGCGGCATTCGGAGCTTCGGCTGCGCTCAATCCGGGGGCAGTGCCTGCCGGAGTTACTGCCGTTTGCGGGTCGTAAGGCTTGTCTGTAGCCATGTTGTGGGAACCTGCGCATTATAGCCTCCCGCAACTGTTTTTGACAAAACTAGACATTCTTGGCGGCTTATCTGCTCAACATTTTCAACACCCGCGGACGAGACGTCCGCGAACCCGGTGCGGACGGGACGTCCGAGCTCCCAGACGTGTTAGAATGATTCTCAGGTTCCCCTTCTTGACATCTCAACTATGCTGCCGCGGTTTCTCTTGACTTTGCTTGTCTTGGTGTTTGTTGCCCATCCCTCCCCAAGACTCCCTGTCCAGGCGGCCGACCCGGCGTCAGGCCCCATCCGTTTTCGCAACATAGCCGCCGAGTCGGGCCTGGACTTCGTCCTACAGAACTTCTCATCGAAAACCAAGCACATGGCTGAGCCCATGACAGGCGGTGTAGCGACCCTCGACTACAACGGAGACGGGCTGCTCGACGTCTTTTTCGTCAACGGGGCGGTTCTTCCTGCGCTGAAAAAGCAGGATCCGAAATACTACAACCGCCTTTACCAGGCGGAACAAAGCCGAACCGGGCTCAAATTCAGAGATGTCACACTCAAGGCGGGCCTGCAGGGCGAGGGGTATTCCATGGGAGTGGCCGCCGCGGACTACGACAACGACGGTTTCGTGGATCTTTTCGTTGCCGGCGTATTTCGAAATCTACTCTACCGGAATCGGGGGGACGGAACTTTCGAAGACGTCACCAGTCGTGCCGGTATCAAGAGCGATCTCTGGGCGGTGACGGGTGGCTGGTTCGACTACGACAGGGATGGCCTGCTCGACCTGTTCGTCGTCAACTACGTCGAATATGACCCGAACAACGAACGGTTCTGCGGAGATCGCAACCGTAACCTACGTGCTTACTGTCATCCGAAATACTTCAAGCCGATTCCCAACCAGTTGTACCGGAACAAGGGGGACGGGACTTTTGAAGACGTCAGCAAGGCGACGGGTATAAGCGCACACGCGGGCCGAGGTATGGGCCTCGGATTCGGCGATTACGACCGGGACGGTTTCCTGGACGTCATGGTGACGAACGACAACTACCCGAACTTCCTGTTCCACAACGACGGAGGGAAGTCCTTCACCGAGGCTGGACTCCTGAGCGGGACCGCGCTTCGTGACTTCGGAAAGCCGGTGGCGGCGATGTGCGCCGACTTTCGCGATTACGACAACGATGGCCTTGCCGATATCTTCGTCACCGCGCTGGCTGGCGAGACCTTCCCGCTCTTTCGCAATACCGGTCGTGGATACTTCGACGATGCGACCTCTCCGTCGAATGTGGCCCGGCTCTCGATCCGGTTGAGTGCCTGGGGCAACGGTTTCTGCGACTTCAACAACGACGGTTGGAAGGATATCTTCACGGCCAACTCACACGTCAATGACCGGATAGAGTCCTTCGAGGCCAGCGAATACAGGCTCCCGAACAGCGTCTTCCTGAACCAGAAAAACGGAACCTTCACCGATGTCTCTCCCGGGGCGGGTTCCGACTTCCAGGTACCCCGTGTCCATCGGGGCAATGCCTTCGGCGATTTCAACAAGGACGGGAGGATCGACCTGGTTGTGACGTCGATCGAGGAGCCGACCGAGTTGTGGGCGAACCAGAGTCCCGGTTCAAGTAACTGGATCATCCTGAAGCTTAAGGGAACCAAAAGTAACCGGGATGGGATAGGCACACAGGTTCGGATCGGGAACCAGCACAATATGATGACGACCGCCCTTGGCTACGCCTCCTCGTCCCACGTGGGAGTCCACTTCGGTCTGGGTTCCATGCGTGAGATCCCGGAGATCGAGCTATTCTGGCCGAGCGGCGTCCACCAGGTGCTCAAGAAAGTGGCGGCCAATCAAGTGCTGCAGGTCGAAGAACCCCGTTAGCGATCGCGGATTTTGGATTGTGAATTTCGGATTAGAAAAGAGGACAGGAGGCGATTGTCTTGAAGTCGGTTTCGCCTCCGTTGCGCTCCAACAATCCGCATTCCGCAATCCGCAATCCCGCATTCGGCTCACCGGCGGATCAGGAGTTTGTACTCGTAAGTCAGTTCCTTGCCGGCTCCGGGCGGAAGCGGAAACTCCCACTCGATCTCGGAGGTCGAGTTGATCGCGGTCATATTGCGGGCGACCTTCGTGACTTTCCCCTCGGCCGAGCTGAGAACCTCTCCTATCACGGACTTTCGCGCGAGGATATTGACGGGTTCTCTTTTCATGTTCGTGAAATGAACCGTACCCTTGACCATCACTTCGTCGAATGTGCTGCGGCTGATCGTGACCACCTGGCGCGAAGTCTCGGTTTGCGACTGCTCGGCGCGGACATCGGTGGCGACAGTGAGCTTGAGAACGCTCTTCGCGCCCGGAGGAGTGTAGTTCAGAACATCCTGCGCGGTCGGGAGTGCTCCTCTCACTGCGAACGCTGGGGCGGTTGTCCAAGGCTGTGTGGTCGTGTTCTCCAGACGCAGGACATGCCACACACGTGGTTCCTCGCCGGGATCTTCCGACCCGCGGCGCTCTCCATGCTCGGTCACGTTCAGCGTGTCGTCCAGGTGGCACTGATACAAATGCTCGTAAGGCACGGAGGCGGTCAGAATCGTGTATCGAGCGCGCTCGCCCTTCTTCAGGGAGACCCCGGTCTTCTGGAAGAAGTACAGATCCTCGCTCGTCTCGCCGGGGACGGGCTGTGGAATCGAGTACGCAGGCGCGGCGGTACGACGAGGTCCCCTGTCCGGGCGGTACACGACGGCCTGAGTCATGACGTTCGAGAAGGGGCTGACCTGCCCGGCTGGCCGGCGTTCACTCAGTTCCTGGAGGAATGCCTCGACCGATTGGTCAAGGGAAAGGGGAGTGGTCACATCAGCGAACATGAAATTGGGGTAGCCGACCACAAACGAAACTTCTGCATCCTTGATGTCCTCCAAGTCATTGGTTAAGACCGCTTCCAACTGAAGCTTCGCGAGCTTCTGATCACCGATATCCAGCCGATAGCTGGGGCTCCATACGATATTCTTCGCCATGTAAGCCATAGCAATCTCCCCGGAAGCGGGACTTCCAGTGACCCGCACCTTGACCCCGTCTGTCTCGCTTTCCCCTTGGATCCGCAGGTTCGCGTCATCGCGGAACTGGACCGTCACCACCGCCGACCTCGCCACGCTCAGGATGGGTTGCCCACCGCCGTCAAGCCGCAGCATGAGCAGCTCTTCGGCGCCGGGCTGAATTGGCGGCAACCGCGAGAGCGCCGCGGTTGCCTCTGGCGGGGTTGGGCGCTCCCGAGCTCCGCCGACGTCCAAAGTCCCGAGAAGGGTGCCTTCCACGGTTTGAGGGCTTCCCCCAGCGACGTAGGTCAGGAGGACTCGCTTCCCCGGGTTGGCTGCGAGCAACTCGGTGAGTGTCGCAGCTGCGTGCTGCGTGGGCCGCTTCTCCTTGAAGCTGACAACTTCGGTCAGCGGGCCGGTGTTCCCTACGCCTGCCATCCAGACTGTTCCCAACACCGCAGGAGGAAGGGCGTCAGCCTGCGCCCAGCCATCAACGAACCGGGTCGTCCCGGTCTTGTAGACAAAGCCCAGCCCGTTCTTGAAAACTGCGACTGATTTAACCGCCGGCTCCCACCGCGGCAGGTTTTGCGGCGTCTGGGCCGCGACGAAAGTGGAGAATGCGAAAAGCACGGATAAGTCGACGAAGCGTGAAAAGCGAAGGAGTGTTTTCATGTCTGCCATGATAGGCAGCAGACGCGTCCAAGGGGTGTAACTTGATTGTAACGAGCTGATGCACGCGATGTTCTAGAGGCCCATCCAGGAGCTGATCCCGTCCAGGACCTGTTTCACGATTTCGCCCTTTCCGATAGCTGCCTTGGCGGGGACTTTGAAGGAGTGGTCCCCATCGGGCACAACGAAGATTTCCCAGGGAGCCGGCACCTGAGCGAACGCCTCTCGAAGTTCGTCCGGTGACCCGAAGGCATCACGGCTCCCTTGCACGACGAGCAGCGGGACGCGGATCTGCGGGAGGTGTCCTGTGCGGAGAACTGCCGGCCGACCGGGTGGGTGAAGGGGATAGCCGAGGACGACGATTCCCCTGTAAGAATCCGTTGCCTGCTCGGACTTTGCGACCATCTGGGTCGCTATTCGTCCTCCCATGGACTTGCCTCCGACGAAGATCCCGCGGTTGTGGGGCGACAGCCGAGCGCGTGCTGCCTCGGCGACGGTCACAAAACAGGACTCCAGTCGATCATTGTTGTCGGGTACCTTCCGTCCAAGTTCCATGTAGAGAAAATTGAAAGTGAAGACGTGCGCGCCTCGGGCTGTCAACCCCTCCGCTATTTCGACCATGAAAGGGCTCGTCTGCGGGGCCCCGGCGCCGTGACCGAGCACGATCCCCGGCGCGGATGCCGCCGGTGCGGGATAGTGGCGTGCAGAGACCGACTGCCCGCCCGGGAGACTAACCGTGAAGGCATCGAAAGTCGAAGATGGCATGAAATCCATCTTTTCTTCGTATTTTCAGCGAGTCAAGCGTTAGTAGCTATGGGACCGACACGGACCAACAGGGACGAACACGGACTAACACAGGCGGACAAAGACCTGGGGGAATTCGAGATGGACCTGATCCGTAAATACGGTGGGTACCGGAACCTGAAAACCTTTAAGCTGGCTCAACTGATCTATGACATCACCGTGCGGTTCTGCGACTGCTACATAGACCGGCGGAGCAGGACACACGATCAGATGGTGCAAGCCGCACGATCCGGGGTGCAAAACATCGCCGAAGGAAGCGTTGCGTCTTCCACATCGAAGAAGACTGAGTTGAAGCTGACCGGCGTCGCCCGGGCGAGCCTTGAGGAGTTGCGCCTGGACTATGGAGATTTCCTGCGGCAAAGGCGACTATCCCATTGGCCGCCCGATCATCCGGCTCTGACGCGATTACGGGCCAGACGTTGTTCCACTCTGGACGACGTGAGGTGCTGGGTTCGCGAGGAACGGCGATTGCTCGACGGAGGCGGTGCCGCTCCTCGCGATCCGTCCGTGTCGGTCCGTGATGGTCCGTGTCTGTCCCGCTCTTCGGCGGAACTAGTGGCCAATGCGGCTTTATCACTTCTAAACCTCGACTGTCATCTACTCGATCGCCAGCTGAAGGCGCAGGCGAAGGCGTTCGAGCAAGAGGGCGGATTTACGGAGCGGCTATATCGTGTGCGCACTGACAGGCGCCGACATGATTCTTGACCCGTTCACTGAAGACGGAGGCGGCCAGGCGATCCTTATCAGAGTCTCACACGCAGCGGGGGTGTTGCATAAGGTCGCAGAAGTGTGTTCGGCCGACAGGTATTGACGGACTTGTTATGGGCTGATGTCGTGCGGAAGGCGAGATCGAATGGAGCCGCGCACGAGAGCGAGCGAAGTAAGCGAGAGTAAGCGGACCACCAATCATTCGCTAAGTCGATACATCAAGGCTCCTAAAGCTTCAGCTGCGTGCGCAGCTCCGCGATGACCGAGGCGTACTTGCTGTCTGCGGCCAGGTTTCGCATTTCCCCTGGATCGTTCTCGTAGTCGTACAGCTCGCTGCCCGCAGTTCCACCAGACCACTCGGTGTAACGCCAACGTTCCGTGCGCACCGAGTAGCCCATTCGCTTCCCGCGCATCACCTGGGTGCGAGCCGGTCGCGTCCACCGCGCACTCGGGTCGAGCAGCAACGGCTTCAGGGAAGCGCCTTGGAGATGCTCCGGCGCAGCGGCGCCGCACAGATCGGCAACCGTCGGGTAGATGTCGAGGAGCTCGACTGTCCTCGGGCAGGTGCCCCGCCCCGATACCCCGGCACCCGCGATGATCAACGGGACACGGGCCGAGCCCTCATACAGGCTCTGTTTTTTCCAAAGACCGTGTTCTCCCAGGTGGTAGCCGTTATCACCCCACAAAACGACTGTTGTGTTTTCGGAGAGTCCGAGGCGATCGAGGCTGTCAAGCAATCGCCCCACCTGAGCATCGACGAAGGAAACAGCCGCATAGTAAGCAAGTATCGAATCCCTCGCCTGGGCCTCCGTGACGCCGAACCAGGGCCACGGTCGCGTCGACTGCAAAGCATCCTCTGGCACCGACTTCTCGTACTCGGCAGGCACCGAGGGCACCTTGATCTCGTCCGGATTGTACAGCGCGAAGTACTTCCTGGGGGCCACGTAAGGGCAGTGGGGTCTGTAAAATCCCGCCGCGATGAAGAAAGGCTGGTTCCGGTGCTTTTCAAGGAGACGAATAGCTTCGCTCGCCACGAGGCCGTCGGTCTGTTCTTCGTCAGTCCCTTCGGCGGCCAAAAAGCTTAACGAACTGCCCAGGCCCCGCTTCGGGGTGTGGTTCACGAGGAGGTGTTCTTCGTCCTTGTCGCGCCCACGCGGATTGATCGCCTGATGCCACGACTTCCAGTCGTCGAGGCCGCAGGCGCCTATGTCACCGGGAACGCCGTAATGGTAAATCTTGCCGACCCGGGCGGTGAAGTAGCCACTTTGCTTGAAAAGCTGGGGCAGCGTGACGACATCAGGGTTGTTCAGGCGGAAATGGGTCGTCAAGTCATAGACTTTGGTGGAATCGGGACGCAGACCCGTCATTGATGAGGTTCGGCTAGGGCTGCATAGCGGAAACTGGCAGTATGACCGGTCAAACGTCACTCCGGATTTAGCCAGACGGTCAATCTGGGGCGATTTGACGAGCGGACTTCCGTAACACCCAAGATGGGTGTTCAGGTCATCGAGTGCGATGAGCAGGACATTGCGCTTTGATGCCCCCTGGAAGGCACCGACGATGGCCGGAAAACCGGCGCCAAGCCGGAGTACAGCTCTCCTGTCGAGCTTTCGGTTCATCTCTCCTCCGTTCTCGGGGCACATGCTACCACCGATACGCCGGACATGAGCACCCAAGTCGCAGAATCCAGAAAACCGATTCATGTGTGATTGATATCGATTGCCTCTTCGATGCTTCTTTGCTAGGCTCCCGGCTGACAATTCGTGGGCTTTGCTGTTTAACAGGCTACGTTCCCAATGCGGTACTCCAAGTTGTTGTTGACGCGGTTTTTGGTTGTTTTTCTACTTACCTGGCCCGCTCTACTCGCCGATGGTGATCAGGCGGTCACCTACGACCTGGTCATAAGGGGCGGACGAATCATCGACCCTGAGACGAACCTCGATCAAGTCGGTCTCAATCTGGGCATCAAAGGCAGTTCGGTCGCGGCGCTGACCTCAGCCCCTTTAAAAGGCAAGCGTGAGATCGACGCGCGCGGGCTGATCGTTGCGCCGGGTTTCATCGACCTGCTCTCTTACAATCCCACCGACGTTGGTGTCTGGAACAAACTGGCGGACGGAATTACAGCCAACATAGGCATGCACGGGACCACCATACAGCCGGCAGCGTGGTTCTCCGCCTATGGCAAATGGAGGCTCCCGTTGCATTACGGCGGATCTTTTTCCTATCCGCAGGCGAGAATCAAACTCAAGATCGACCGGTACCGCTCGGCCACCAAACAGCAGATCGACGAGATGTACAGGATGGGCGAACAGGCGCTTCTGAACGGCTGCCTGGGCGTATCGATCAGCCTGGAATATATGCCGGGGGTATCCTCCGAAGAATGCCTGTCGATGATGCGATTGGCCAGAAAGTACGGCGTCCCCGTCTTTTATCACGTGCGTTTCTCGGATACGGAGCCACCGGGCACCAACCTCGAAGCCCTGGAGGAAGTCGTCGGCTATGCACGCGAAACCGGTGCCGCGATTCACATCGACCACATAAACAGCACCGGTGGCACGTTCTCGATGAAAGAATCTCTGGCCTTCCTCGACAAGGCCCGGACGAACGGCGTCGACGTCACCGCCTGCATGTATCCGTATAACTTCTGGGCAACC
>CAYQYP010000370.1:0-3955 GCA_964421755.1 uncultured Acidobacteriota bacterium | reverse complement strand
AATTTTTTTTCGTATTTTTCCCGGCTCGAGCGTTAGAGATATAGATGCAGCCGGATGAGATCAGACAGGTTCAGGAATACCTCGCTCTCCACCCAGAGCTGGCGAAGCATGTCCGGCTGGTGCCGCCGGCTGTGAACTGCCAGGCCGCCTGGCTGCCTTTTGATTCGGTGCGCCTTTCGGCGGAAGGCCTGCGGATCCGGCTGACAACCGGCAAGACGGTCGTATTTCACCCGGAGGGTCGGGCGTCGGGTCGTCGCCATTCACGCCTCGGCTTCTTCAGGGAACTGCTGCGTCGTCATTTCCCGCGCTGGTCGATCCTTAAGATGATCACGCAGACGAACCGCAACGAGCACCATACCGGGGCGTTTCTGCGGGTGATGCTCGGTAATGGCTTGCGTGTGCGGGCCTTGATCATTGCTTACGACAACGAACCGGCGGATCTTTACAACCGGATCCTGTCGAGCGCGGTTCTTTGGTGGGACCGGCTACGGCGCGGTTCGGGCTGCTCGGATATCTCACTGCTTCTGCCCGAAGCATGGAGCGAGAGACTTCTGCTGTTTCTCCCGAAAATTGCGGTGCCCTTTCAGTGCTTCAAATATGATCCGGCCCGGCGCGGCGCGCTTCGCCAGATCTATCCGCGACCGGTCACGACCTCGGAAATCCACTCGCCGTACGTGGTCTTCGAGTACGACGGGAATGTCCCGGAACCGCTCGCAGAGGCCCTCGAGCGTCATCCACATCTGGACCTGGCCTACCGGCAGAGCAGGTGGGAGCTGAGCTACCTCGGGTTGCGAATCATGTGGTTTGAGCGCGAGCGGGGGGAACCGTATTTCAACCTGGAGGCCCCGACGATTTATCGTCCGGCACAACGGGACGCGTTGGACCGCCTGGTCGAGGATGTTAAGGCCCTTCGGTCTTTCCCTCCGCCCAAGCCGGGGCACTTCTACTACCGGTTTGCTCCGGAAAAATGGCTGGAAAGCCTCGTGATCAGAAATCACGCCCTGATCAGCCCGCAGCTGACAGAGACCATATACTGCCAGGTTCCTACTTGCCTGGACGGTGAACGGAAGATCCTGGATCTTCTCTCAGTGACGGATGATCATCGACTGGCGGTTATCGAGCTGAAGACGGATAAAGACCTGGACCTCGTATTCCAGGGGCTCGATTATTGGGAGAGAGTGGACTATCACGCGCGAAGAGGCGACTTCAGCGAAGCCGGCTATTTCCCCGGGACCCGCATCTCTGACGCTGCCCCGGTCCTTTACCTGGTTGCGCCCCTTTTCGAGTACCATCGCATACTGCCGCTCCTCTGCCGCTATCTGCGCACAGACATTCGGTTCGAATGTATAGGAATCAATTCGGACTGGAGGAGGGAACTTCGCGTTCTCCGGAGGTTTGTCCTCGGGAGGGAGCAATGAGGAACGCGAGCAGGCGAGGAGATGGCAAGCGCTGCTCGCCTGGAACCCTATGGTTTCGATTCTTTTTCGGCTTCTTTTTCGCCGGCCTTCACCGAATTCTTGAAATTCTTGATGCCTTCACCCAGACCCTTGCCCAGTTGCGGAAGGCGGCTGGCGCCGAAAATGACGACGACGATCAGCAAAATGATAACCAGCTCTGTGGCACCCAAACCCCACATAGACTTATACCTGTTCCTTTCGTAAGACAGCCCCATCTTACGCCGCCGGTGCAAGGAGTGTCAATCAAACGGGGACCCGCACGAGCTAACACGAACGAATGGGAACGTGCTATAAAAGACCCTTTCGATTGGTGCTCTTATGAATTCCCCGAGTGTTTTTCTGAACATTTCAGGTCAGGTGGCAAGGCTGACTCTCAACCGTGAGAATCGATCGAACACGCTCGACCTCGAGGCCGCTGCGCTGCTTGAGAGCTACGTTCGAAGTCTTGCCGATCGGGCGGACATTCGTGTTTTGATCCTGACCGGGACAGGGGCCTCCTTCTGCTCCGGGTTCGATCTGGAGTACGTGGCACGCATTCAGGCGAAAGCAGATGTCCACGCTTTCCGCGATTTCGTGGAGATCGGCAAACGTCTGATACTTCTGTTTCGCCGTATGCCGCAGCTGGTCATCGCCTCCGTGAACGGCTCGGCCCTTGGCGCGGGATTGACGCTGGCCCTCGCGTGCGACTGGTGTCTCGCGTCCGATCAGGCGTATTTTGGAGACAATTGCGCCCAGACTGGCCTGTTTCCGGGATGGGGCGGGTACTGGTTGCTCCAGCACCAGATCGGCCCGTCCATGGCGCTCGAGATGGTCGTCCTGGGGCAGATGCGCGCAGCGGACGAAGCACTCGACTTCGTGAACCGCATTGTTGCCGCCGACCACCTGGACTCCTGTACCGACCAGATCGCAGCCAAAATTGCCGCAGGACCGCCGCTCGTTGTTCGCGAGATCAAGCGCACGGTTAGCGAAAACTACTTCAAGAACTGCGAAGAAATGATTGACAACGAAATGGAAGGGCATGTCCGGTGCTTCGTGAGCGAGGACTGCAAAGCCGCCGTCCAGGCGTATCTCCGGAAACGTAAACCGAAGTTCGAGGGTTGGTAACCCTCAGCGCGTCGACGACTCGGGGCTGCAACTCGCCAACCGGGCCGTAAAGCGGCGGATTCTGAACCGCGAATCCGCCCTACGACCGCTCACTTTCGCACGACGGGTAGTCGTAGGGCGGATTCGCGGTTCAGAATCCGCCGCTTTACGGCCCGGTTGGCGAGACCAAACCGAGGAAAATTGAACCGATGAAACCCGACTTTTTCTTAACCCTCCTTCTAACTTGCCTGCCGGTCGTCGCGTGCGTGAGCTCCGAACGGGGCACGCAGGCGAATGCCGATGCCGCGAAGGTCCCGGTTTCCTCGGCCGACTCCCCGGCCGTCTCTTCCACCACGCCTCCTCAGGTCACTCGGTCCGCTGCTTCGACCGCGGGCATGGTTCCCATCCCGGCGGGAGAGTTCACTTTCGGGACCAGTGAACGGGAATTCGAGGCGTTTCTATCAGGGAGCCTGGTCAATTTTCCGGGCATGCGTGAGAACCTCCGCAAATCGTTCGTCATTCCGCAACGCAAGATCAATTTGCCTGAGTTTTACATCGATCAGTTCGAGGTGACGAACAAACAGTACATGGAGTTCATACGCGCAACCGGCTACACGCCCGCCGATCCGAGGAATTACCTGCGTCACTGGGAAACGCGGAACACGTACCCTTCCTGGGCCGAGGAATTCCCCGTCGTATGGATTTCCCAGGAGGACGCGGAGGCTTATTGCGCCTGGCGCAAAGGATCCCTGCCCACCGAACAGGAGTGGGAAAAAGCGGCGCGTTCCACCGATGCACGCATGTTTGCGTGGGGCAACGAGGAACCCGGCAGATCGACCACCAACGCGACTTCCGGCAAGATAGAGCCGACCGGCAACCGCACAGGCGACCGGTCCGCCTACGACGTTTATGACCTTGCCGGAAATGTCGCCGAGATAACCTCGGCCGCTCCAGCCGAGGCCGGTGGAAAGCTCGTCATTTTGCGTGGAGGGTCGTTCAATTCCGGTTACAGGGCCGCCCTGACGTATTACCGCAAGCCGGTTCCGGCCGAATCCGTCCGAAGTGAGACAACCGGCTGTCGCTGCGTGGTACGCAAGTAATTTCGGGGACATAATACTTAATTCTCAGACAGTTAGCGGCTGTCTCGCGACTGCAATAGAATTAAGTTTTGTGTCCCCGAAATTGCGTCGCCAGTGATGCCGGACGAAGCACATTTCCGTGCCTTCGGTGCTTTTTCCCGTGTCTTCCGTGGATTCCGTCTTCATTCCCTGCCTTCCGTGTAAAATCATCTAAATGCGCGACGTCATCATCGGCACAGCGGGGCACATCGATCACGGCAAGACGACGCTCGTCAAGGCGCTGACCGGGATTGACACTGACCGTCTCGAGGAAGAGAAGCGCCGCGGGATAACCAT
>CAYQYP010000369.1:0-2252 GCA_964421755.1 uncultured Acidobacteriota bacterium | reverse complement strand
GCACCCGCTTGCGCAGCCGGATCGACGACGGCGTGATTTCGACCAGTTCGTCGTCCTTGATGTGGGCCAGGGTGTCTTCGAGGGTCAAAGCCTTCACCGGAACCAGGCGGATCGCCTCGTCGGAGGTTGAAGCGCGCATGTTAGTCAGCTTCTTATCCTTCGTCACATTCACGTCCAGGTCGACAGTCCGAGAATTCTCGCCGACGATCATTCCTTCGTAGACCCGGGTGCCCGGCCCGACAAACAGCCGACCGCGCTCCTGGAGGTTGTACAGAGCGTAGGCGGTTACGGTACCCGGGCGGTCGGCTACCAGCGACCCGGTCAACCGCGACTTGATGTCACCGAACCAGGGAGCCCAGCGCAGGAACATCGTGTTGATGATGCCGGTGCCCCGGGTGTCAGTGAGGAATTGGCCGCGAAACCCGATCAACCCACGCGACGGAACCTCGAATTCGAGCCGTACGCGGCCCCTGCCGTGGTTAACCATCTTCATGAGCTGTCCCTTGCGCTGACCGAACGCTTCGGTCACGACTCCGATGAACTGATCGGGGACGTCGACGACCGCAAGCTCGACCGGTTCATGAACACCCCCCTCCACTTCCCGCGTAATGACGGTCGGCTTAGAAACCTGGATCTCATAACCATCGCGCCGCATCTGCTCGAGAAGAATGCTCAGCTGCAACTCACCGCGACCGCTGATTTTGAAGCTGCCCACTTCGTTTTCGCGAGGCGCCTGACCGCCTCGTCCCTCCGAATCCAACTCTTCGACCCGGATGGAAACATTCGCCAATAGCTCCTTCTCCAGGCGTTCCCGAATCTTCAAAGAGGTCACGTACTTACCGTCCTGCCCCGCAAAGGGCGAGGTGTTGACCGAAAACACCATGGAGATGGTCGGCTCATCGATCTGAATGGGGGGCAGCGCGATCGGGTTCACGTCGCTGGCCACGGTCTCCCCGATCTCTATCCCCTCGATCCCTGCGAGCGCAATGATCTCGCCCGAGGTGGCCTCCTGGATCGGCAGCTGCTTGAGCCCTTCAAAACTGTACAGTTGGGTAATCTTGGTGCGCTGCACGTCCCCGTTGAGCTTGCACAACGCCACAGCGTCGCCGATGGCGACCTTTCCGCTGGAGATTCGACCTATCGCCAACCGCCCCACGTAGTCGTTGTAGTCGATGTTGCTCACGAGCATTTGAAGATCGTCGGCGTCCCGGGCCGGAGGCTTTGGAATATGGCGCAAAATCGCCTCAAAAAGGGGCTGCAGATCTGAGTGGTCATCTTCCAACCGGTTCTTCGCAATACCGTCCCGGGAGATGCAATACACGACCGGGAAATCGACCAAATCCTCGCTGGCGTCCAGGTCAATGAACAGGTCGAAGATTTCGTTGAGGACTGCTTCCGGACGCGCGTCCTGTCGATCGATTTTGTTGATGACGACGATCGGTTTCAGATGCAGCTCGAGCGCCTTGCTCAAGACGTAGCGCGTTTGGGGAAGCGGGCCCTCGGACGCGTCGACCAGCAGCATGACGCCATCGACCATCTTCAGCACCCGCTGCACCTCGCCTCCGAAATCCGAATGCCCGGGCGTGTCAACGATGTTGATCTTGACCCCCGCGTAGTGCACAGACGTGTTTTTCGCGAGGATGGTAATGCCCCTCTCACGCTCCAGATCCATGCTGTCCATGACCCGTTCCACGACCCGTTCGTTCGCCCTGAACATGCCCGACTGCTTCAGCATCGCGTCGACCAGCGTAGTCTTGCCGTGGTCGACGTGAGCAATGATGGCGATATTGCGTATGTCTTCCCTGAAAGCGCTATTCACCTTGGACTCCTCTTCTTTGGCCGCTGAAATGGTTTAGCTTACCAGATTATCCACGCTGGGAGACACGGTGCGACGAATCATTGCCAACCGGGCCGAAAAGCGGCGGATTCTGAAAAAACGAATCCGCCCTACGACCGCTCGCCATGCGAAGACGCTCAGTCGTAGGGCGGATCCGCTGTTCAGGATCCGCCGCTTTTCGGCCCGGTTGGCAACAGTCCTGCTCCTTCAGCACTTGCGATGCCGGACAGGGCTCGCAGGTCGATCACTTTGAAGAAGCCGTCGCTGTAAACAACGGCCGCGGCGGGCGGGTCTGCTAGAACGAAGTGCGAGACCGGCCGGTCGCCTTTCAACTCCTTGATGTAGGAGTTGAATGGCTCGTGGAAGTATCTGACCCGGCTGAACTTGCCGGCGAAATCGTCAGTTCTGATCACCA